>CALCXL010000240.1 GCA_937907595.1 uncultured Pseudomonadota bacterium | reverse complement strand
AATTGAGTTTCAAGGGCTTTTTCGGCAAACCGCCGCGGCCCGCCTCCGGCAGCAGAGCCGGGGCATTTAGGAGCGAATCGATGGTTACGATCCGTCTCGCGCGCCACGGCGCCAAGCGGGCTCCCTTCTACCGCCTGGTGGCGACGGACTCCCGCAAGCCCCGCGATGGCCGCTTCCTGGAGATCGTGGGCCACTACAACCCCATCTCCACGGACAAGCAGCTGGTCGTCAAGAACGACCGGGTGCAGTACTGGCTGGACCACGGCGCGCAGCCCTCGGAGGCGGTCGCCCGCCTGCTGAAGCGCAACGCCCTCGCCACGCCCGCCGAGTAGCGCGCCGCCATGTCGGAAGCGTTGACGCAGCGAGAGTTCCTGGACCACCTCCTCCAGTCCGTGCTCCAGGAGCCGGACGAGGCGGAAGTGCGGGCGGAGACCACCAAGGGACGGCGCGGGCCGCAGACGCTCGTTGAGCTTCTGCCCTCGGACGACGACCGCGACCTGCTGGAGGCGAACAACTCGCAGCTGGCCACCGCGATCGCCACCGCCCTGGACGCCTTCGGGAGCAAGCACCAGGTGCGCGCCCGCTTCGAGCTGGCGGACCTGGACGGCGACGACTACGAGGACGATCCGGAGGACGACGACGACGACGACGACGACGACGACGACGACGGCGACTCCGACGACGGTGACTCCGACGACGGCGAAGAGTAGCCGACCCATGGCTTCGTCCCCGAAGCCGCCTGGACCGCCTGGCAAGGCCATCCGTCCCCCCATCGTCCGACACGATCGAGGCCCGCTCAAGCAGCGGGGCCTCGATCGGTTGGTTCTGCGGGACGACCTGCCCGAGCGCAGCGTGGACACGCTGGTGGCGGTGGGCCGCATCGGCAAGGCCTGGGGGGTGCGCGGCGAGCTGACCGTGCGGCTGTACAACCCCGACTCGGACCTCGCCTGGGCTGCCGACGCCGTGCACCTGCGCGGGGAGGCCTTTCCCATGGCCTGGGTGTCGGTGCAGCGCTGGGAGGACAAGGCCGGAAAGCTGGTCGTGAAGTTCGAGGGCGTGCACAACCCCCAGGACGCCCGCGACCTGATCCACCTGGAGATCCTGGTGCCCCGCGAGGACCTGGGCGAGCCCGACGAGGACGAGATCTTCGTGCACGAGCTGATGGGCATGCGCGTCGTCGACGAGAAGCGCGGGGACATCGGCGCCATCGCCCACGTGATCAGCATCGGCCCCAACGACGTGTGGGTCGTGGAGGGTGAGACGGAGACGATGATCCCCGCCGTGGGCAAGTTCGTGCGGTCCGTGGACCGGGAAGCCCGCGTGGTGCACGTCCTGTACGAGGAGGAATGATTGCGGTGGCCAGTCCCATGGAGCCGAAGATCGCGCCGGGCCATTGGTGCCTGCGTTGACCGAAGAGGGCAGGCGGGGTCGCTCCCCCTCCCACCGATGAGGCCGGCGCGGGCGCAAGGGGAACAAGCGAGGGCGGCTCTCTGGGGCTGGCCGACGCAATGAGGTTCGACCTCATCACCGTCCTGCCCGACGCCGTCACCGGGTACCTGGAGGCGGGGGTGCTGGGGCGGGCGGTTCGGGAGGGCGCGATCGAGGTCGGCGTCGTCAACCTGGTCGAGTTCGGGCACGGCAAGCACCGCAAGGTCGACGACTACCCCTACGGCGGCGGCCACGGCATGGTCATGACCCCCGAGCCCCTGGCGACGGCCATCGATTCGGTGCGTGCCGAGGGCTCGCGTGTGCTGCTGATGAGCCCGGGCGGCCGCCGGCTGGATCAGGACCTCGCCCACGAGCTGGCCCAACAGGAGCACCTGGTGCTGGTCTGCGGGCGCTACGAAGGCGTGGACGCCCGCATCCTCAGCCGCATCGACGACGAGGTCTCCCTGGGCGACTTCGTGCTGACCGGCGGCGAGCTGGCGGCCCTGGCGGTCGTGGACGCCGTGGCCCGCCTGCGCCCCCGCGTCCTGGGCAACGCCGAGTCCGCGGACGACGAGAGCTTCGAGGGGCCGCTGCTGGAGTACCCGCAGTTCACGCGGCCGCGCAGCTTCGAAGGGGTCGACGTCCCCGACGTGCTCCTCAGCGGCGATCACGCCCGCGTGGCCGCCTGGAGGCTGGAGCAGGCCGTGCTCCGGACCCTGGAGCTCCGGCCCGAGCGGCTGCACGACCGGGAGGCGCTGCCGTCGGAGCTGCGCGTTCTTGTGGAAGCACTGGACAGCGCGGGCGGGAACGAGTAGAAGGCGCCTCCGCGCGCGCTCCGATCCGATCGAGCGACCCCGCGGGGCCGGTATTTCAGGCCAGCAGCGAACGATCTCCGCCTTCGAACGAAGGCGAACGGCGCGAAGTCGCCGAGGAAGCAGCGAGGACTCAGATGAGCAACATCATCCAGCAGATCGAAGCCGAGCAGGCCGGCGGCCAGGAGCTTCCCCGCTTCCGCGCCGGAGAGACCGTGCGCGTGCACGTCCGCATCAAGGAAGGCGCCAAGGAGCGCATCCAGGTGTTCGAGGGCGTCGTGATCGCCTTCAACCCCAAGGGCCTGCGCTCCACCATGACGGTGCGCAAGATCTCCTACGGTGTCGGCGTGGAGCGGCTGTTCCCGATCTACAGCCCCAGCGTCGAGCGGATCGAGTGGATGCGCCGCGGCAAGGTCCGTCGCGCCAAGCTCTATTACATGCGCGACCTGCGCGGCAAGAAGGCCCGTCTGGCCGAGGTCCGCAACGCCAAGGCCCCGACCGCCTGATCGGCCCGCTCTCCGTGAGCGACGTCCAGGATCCACGCGTGCCGCTCGGCCGCTCCGGTGAGGAGCTGGCCGAGCGGTTTCTCGTTGGGCGGGGCCACGATGTGCTCGCCCGCCGCTTCCGCGTCCGCCACGGGGAGGTCGACCTGGTGACCCGCAGCGGAGACCACCTCTACTTCGTCGAAGTGAAGACGCGCCGGAGCGACCGCTTCGGCGGGGGCCTGGACGCATTGGATTGGCGGAAGCGCCGCCGCATGGCGCGGGTGGCCGACGTGTTCCTGGCGCGCCGCGGGCTGGACCGCCTGGTGCCGCACCTGTCGCTGGTCACGGTCGAACCCCGGGCACAGGGCGCCAGCCTGCTGTTCGTGCCGGACGCCTTCGATGCCGTCTGACCCCTCGCCGACCCCGGGACCCGACGAGGCGGCGCCCCTTGAGGAGCCCGTCGCCCAGCCGGAGTGGACCCAGGCGGCGCTGTTCGTCGTCGCCACCCCCCTGGGCAACCTGGAGGACATCACGCTGCGGGCGGCGCGCATCCTGGGCCAGGTGGATCGGGTGCTGGCCGAAGACACGCGGCGCACCCGGCAGCTGCTCAACCACCTGGGTCACAGCACCCCCACCACGTCCCTGCACGAGCACAACGAGATCGGCCGGATCCAGCAGGTCGTGGGCTGGCTGGCCGAGGGCAAGCGCCTGGCCCTGGTCAGCGACGCGGGCACCCCGGCCATCAGCGACCCGGGCTTCCCCCTGGTGCGGGCGGTCGCCGCGGCGGGCTACCGGGTGGTGCCGATCCCCGGCCCCTCGGCCCTGGTCACAGCGGCCTGCGCCGCGGGCCTGCCCACGGATCGACTGCACTTCCTGGGCTTCCTGCCCGCGCGCCCGGGACGCCAGCGCAAGACGCTGGAGGAGGCCCTGGCGCTGCGCTCCACCACGGTGCTCTACGTCTCGCCCCACAAGCTGGCCCGGGTGCTGGAGCTCGCCGCGAGCATCGCCCCCGACCGCCCCGCCTGCCTGGCCCGCGAGCTGACGAAGATGCACGAGGAGTTCGACCGCGCGCCCCTGGGGGAGCTCGCCTCGCGCTGGGCGGACAAGCCGGTCAAGGGCGAGCTGACGCTGCTCATCGGCCCCGCGGCCGAGGAGAAGAGGGTCAAGAAGAACAAGTACGAAGACCAGCGCGGGAGCTGAGGCGGTGGCCTCTCCGGACGACGTCGACCGCATCGCGCCCAGCCGGCGCCCCTCGGGCCCCAACGCCGGCCGCCAGACCTGGCGGGATCTGCTCCTCCTGCACTGGTCGGTGGACGCCGACGCGCTGCGGGACCTGATCCCCGCCGAGCTGGAGCTCGACCTGTTGCACGGCCAGGCCTGGGTGGGCGTGGTGCCCTTCTCCATGGTCGACGTGCGCACTCGCTGGCACCCCCCTCGCACCGGCCTGAACTTCCTGGAGGCCAACCTGCGCACCTACGTGCGCCACCCACAGCACGGCCCGGGGGTGTGGTTCCTCTCCCTGGAGGCCTCGTCCCGGCTGGCGGTGGAGGTCGCGCGCTGGCGGTGGAGCCTGCCCTACCACCACGCGAGCATGGTGCGTGACGGCGAGGACCGGCGGCGCTTCAGCAGCCGGCGGCGCTTCAGCAGCCGGCGGCGCTCCGACGGCGCGGCGCTGGAGGTCGCGTGGACCCCCGGGACGCTCCGGGGCCCGTCGGAGCCCGGCACGGACGAGCACTTCCTGCTGGAGCGGTACCTGCTCTTCGCCGAGCACCGCGACCGGCTGCACGTCGGGCAGGTCCACCATCAGCCCTACGAGCGGCTGGACGTGCACGACGTGGAGGTGAGCGAGTCGCTGCTCGCGGCCTGCGGGCTCCCTGCAGCCCAGGGCGCGCCGACCTTCGCCCACGCCTCGCCGGGCGTGGACGTGGAGGTCTTCGCGCTCACCCCTTGCGGCTGATCGCGAACGACCAGCGCCGCGATCAGTCCAGCGCGTGCGGGTTGAGGGCGAGCGCGGCGGCGTCCTGCGCACCGGCTTCGTCGAGGCGGCCGACGGCGCGATAGGCCCGGGCCGCCGCCGCGTGCAGGTCCGCCGTCCTCCACGCGCCGCGCAGCGTGGCGTCGGCCAGCTCGGCGGCATCCTGGGGGTGGCCGGCGCCGAGGCGGGCCTCGATCAGCGCGGTGGCCGACCCGCCGTAGGGGCGCAGGGCCATGTTGGCTTCGGCCAGCTCGAGGGCCCGGTCGGGCGGGCCGAACTCCAGGTAGTGGCTCAGGGCGTGGCCGTAGGCGGCTTCGGGGAACTGTACGAGCTGGGCAGCGTAGGCAGCGACGGCGCGGTCGATCCAGGCCTGTGCGCCGGCCTCGTTGCCCGCGGCGCGCTCGAGGCCCGCCAGCGCGTCAAAGAACTCGGGGCTGCCGGTCCGCGCCGCCACGTCCTCGTAGAGCGGGCGGGCGAGGTCGACCCGCCCCGTCAGGGCATGCACCTCGGCGATGTGCTCGTCCACCAGGTACCAACCAGGCAGCACGGCCCCCGCGTCCTGGTAGTGAGCGAGCGCCTCGGCCCAGCGGCCCCGGTCCAGATCGAGCAGACCGCGCTGCAGGTGCAGCCACGCGCGGGTCTCGCTGGGCTTGCGGCTCAGGCCCTCCAACGCGTCGGCGTAGAGCCCGTCGGCGTCGTCCAGGTTGCCGGTGCGCCAGTGGATGAGGGCCAGGGTCGCCAGCGCCCCGGGCTGCGGGACCGGCCGCAGATCGATGGCCTGCTGGACCAGGAGGCGGGCTTCGTCGTAGCGCCCCTGGTGGAAGCGCAACTTGCCGCGGGCCAGGGCGATGGCGGCGCGGGTGGGATCGTCGAGCAGGACCGCCGACGCCGCGCGGTCCAGATCCGCCTCCACGCGGTCGAGGCGGTGCAGGCTGTAGTTGAGCGAGGCCCGCGTGAGAAAGGGGCCGGCGTTGGGCGGGGAGAAGCCGAAGGCGGCCTCCACCTGGGCTTCGGCCCGGGCGTAGTCGTCGTAGTCGCCGGTCAGGCGGGCGCGGGAGAGCAGCAGGCTGGCCGCCAGGTTCCGGTGCACGCTGTCGTCCCGCTGCAGGTGCAGGGAGAGGCGTTCGTCCAGGGCGGCCAGCGCCTGGGACCAGGGCAGGCTGCCGTCGGCTGGGGGCGACGTGGGCGTAGCGGGTTCGATCGGCGCGACGGCGGTCGACGGCGGGGCCTGCGGCGGCTCCGCGCAGGTGCAGCCGGCGAGCAGGGCGATCAGCAGGGCGAATCGAGGCATGAGGCGATCCCCAACGCACAGCGGGGGCCCGGAATCGGTCCGAACCCCCGCTGTCGTGTGTTCTGCGGCGGTTCGCCGTTCCTGCCGAAGCGAGGAGGGCGAACCGGACCTCCTAGTGCGCGGGCGCCAGGTAGGGGAACGCGGAGTCGAAGGCCACGTCGTTGCCGGTCGGGTTCACGCCGATCAGCGTGGTGGCGTCCTGACCCGGGTGGAGCAGGTCCAACAGGATCACCGCGAGGGTGATGTCGATGACCGGATCGGCCAGCGCGCGCCCGTTGGGGAAGCCGGCCGGGGCGGTGGTGTCGATGCTCAGCGTGTCCGGGACCACCAGCGGCGCACCCTGCGCGACGCAGGTGCCCGAGCCGTCGCCGGGCGCCGTGCAGGCCACGAGGCCGGCCCCGAGCAGGTCGTCGTCCAAGGCGGCGTGCAGGCCCGCGATGCTGGCCACGATCTCCGGCACGAAGGTCCCCGCCGCGTCGTCGGCGGGGCTGCCCGCGTTGTACGCATCCTTGCTGGTGATGAGCACGGTGTTCACCGCCGGCATGCCGGCCCGGTCCACGCGGGTGTAGGCGGCGGGGAGGTCCGTGGCGAACACGAACGCGTCCTCAACAGCGCTGTCGTCGTCGTCCGCCGAGTCGTCGTCGTCCGCCGAATCGTCGTCGTCCGCCGAGTCGTCGTCGTCGTCCGCCGAGTCGTCGTCGTCCGCCGAGTCGTCGTCGTCCGCCGAGTCGTCGTCGTCCGCCGAG
>CALCXL010000239.1 GCA_937907595.1 uncultured Pseudomonadota bacterium | reverse complement strand
GGGCGCTGGGATTGGCTGCTCCGTCCAGGCCGTGAGCAACGACGCCTGCGACGCCGCGGGCTGCTCCTCGGAGGTCGCGTTCGTCGGCTCCTGCGGCGCCGCCACGGTCTCCCAGGGCGCCGACGGCCGCTTCGTGCAGGACGCCGGCACCTTCGGCCACCTCTGGTTCGACGGTCGGGTGGACCGCGCGGTGGCCTGCCCCTGCGTGGGCGGACTGGACGAGGACGGGGACGGCCAGGCCCCCGACGACGGCGACTGCGACGACAGCGACGCCACGGTCTTCGCCGGCGCGACGGAGCTCTGCGACGACCTGGACAACGACTGCGACGGGCTGCTGTCGGCGGAGGAGCTGGACGGCGACGGCGACGGCGTGACCGGCTGCGACGGCGACTGCGACGCGGCCGACGCGACCGTGTTCCCCGGCAACACCGAGGCCTGCGACGGCGTCGACAACGACTGCGTGGACGGCGTGCCCGCGGACGAGGGGGACGGCGACGGGGACGGGGTCACGGACTGCGGCGGCGACTGCGACGACGGCGACGCGGCCAACTTCCCGGGCAACCCCGAGGTCTGCGACGGCGCAGACAACGACTGCGACGGCGCGCTCTCGTCCGACGAGGTGGACGACGACGGGGACGGGATCACCGAGTGCGACGGCGACTGCGACGACGCGCTGCCCGCCCGCTTCCCGGGCAACGCCGAGGTCTGCGACGGCGTGGACAACGACTGCGACGGGGCCCTGGGACCGGACGAGGTCGACGACGACAGCGACGGCCAGACCGAGTGCGATGGCGACTGCGACGACGGCGCGGCGGACGTGTACTCCGGCGCGTCGGAGCTCTGCGACGGCGTGGACAACTCCTGCGACGGGAGCCTGCCGGCCAGCGAGGTCGACGGCGACGGCGACGGGGCCTGGCCCTGCGCCGGGGACTGCGACGACAGCTCGCCGGACCAGAGCCCGAACAACGCCGAGGTCTGCGACGGCATCGACAACGACTGCTCGGGCGCGGTGGGGGCGCCGGTGCTGTGGCAGTCGGGCTCCGGCAGCCTGGACACCAGCGGGACCTGCGGGGCGGGCTGCGTGGTGGGCAACGTCTACGTGCCGGACCATGCCATCGACATCGCGGGGGTGGAGATCTTCGCCGGGGACATCGCGGGGGGCGCCGTGGCCCACGTCGTCGCCTACCGCCGCGCGGTGCCGGCCCAGCCCTGGGTGCTGATGAGCTCGGCCGAGGTGACGCTGGACGCCACGAAGACCTGGGTGGGCTCGCTGAGCCTGGGCGGCACGGTCCTGGCGGGGGAGGAGCTCCTGGTGGGCCTGGCGTGGACGGGCACGGTGGACTGGAAGCGCCTGGCCCCGCAGAACAGCCCGCCCTGGGGGGCCTTCACGGGCCTGCAGGAGAGCTTCGCGGAGTTGGGGCTGCTGGTGGACCCCTGGGTCTCGGCCCCCGCGCTGCTGACCGGGGACGCGATGGGCGTGCGCGTGCACACCGGCATCAACGAGGGCGACGCCGACGCCGATGGGCTGCTGGCCTGCGCCGAGTGCGACGACGACGACCCGCTGCGGGGCGACGGCATGCCCGAGGTCTGCGACGGGATCGACAACGACTGCGACGGCGCGATCCCCGCCACGGAGGCCGACGCGGACGCCGACGGGGTGCGGGCCTGCCTGGACTGCGACGACAACGACCCCCTGCGCACGCCCGGCGCCCCGGAGGTCTGCGACTTCATCGACAACAACTGCGACAACGTGCTGCCGATGCTGGAGCGGGACCTGGACGGGGACGGATCCCTGGCCTGCTCGGGGGACTGCGACGACAACGACCCCGCCGAGGCGCCGGGCAACGAGGAGATCTGCGAGGACGGCCTGGACAACGACTGCGACGGCACCGACTTCGACTGCCTGCTGCCCTGCTTCGGGCTCGAAGGCTTCGAGGACGGCTTCCCGGCGGGCTGGACGGCGTCGTCGACCTCCACCTACGCGCTGACCGCGGGGGCGGCGCACGACGGGGCCCTGGGCTACGAGGACACGGCGGGCAACGACGGCTGGTGGTACCGCGAGGACCAGGGCTGGGGGCTGGATGGGGACGAGCTGAGCCTGTGGTACTTCGCCCAGGCCGGGCGGGCGCAGATCGCCTTCGCGGCGGACTCCGGCGGCGCCCTGAGCTTCGGCCTGGCGGACAACTCCAACCAGCTGCGCTGGGAGACGAACAGCGGGTGGGGCACGTCGCTGGCGGGCAGCTCGTCGATGACCGTGACCAGCAACCAGTGGTACCGCCTGGAGGTGGAGGTGCTCGACGCGGCCAGCGGGCAGCTGGAGGGGCGGGTCTACGACGCCGACGGGGTGACGCTGCTGGGCAGCCTGCAGCACACCTGGGGGCAGGCGCTGGACGGCGGTGTGGGCTTCCGCGGCTTCGGCGGTGACATCGACAGCCTGAGCATCTGCGCGCACCGGACGTCGTGGGAGCTGGACATGACGCCGACGAGCGGCACGCCGCTCAACGCCGCGACCATCGGCTGGGCCAACCGCGGCTACCGCTTCGTGGCCAGCCAGGACTTCACGATCACGGGGGCGTCGTGGAAGGCGAACATCCCGGCGATCGGCGTGGTGCGGGCGCGGGTCTACAACTCGGTCGGCGCGTTCCTGGCCGAGGGCACGACCCTGGCGGGCACGGGGGTGGACGAGTGGCTGCGCAGCGATCTGGTGTACGACTTCGTGGCCGGGCAGACCTACACGCTGGCCTTCTACTCAGACCAGAGCTTCAGCGGCGGCGCGGACCGGGTCGACAACCCCACGGACGGGTTCGCGATCGATGGCGTGGTGCAGGACGTCGACGTGGTCGCGCGGCACGTGGGGAACCAGAGCAGCAACAACCAGCTGCAGGGGGTGCCGGCGGACAGCGATCCCGTGGCGATGCTGATGCGGATGCACGTGGGGCCCTGATCGGGAGGGGGCGGAGCGGGGCCCCAAGATTGGGCGCCCCCAGCGCCCCACCCGACTCAGGGCGCGTCCACCGACTCCCGCCGGCTGCCCAGGGGCTGGCCGATCTCGAAGTAGCCTGTGGTGTGGCCGCGCACGGGGGCGGCCTCCTCCGGGAGCTGGAGCAGCGAGAGGTTGGAGCGGAACTCCACCTCCAGGTCGCCCTCCTGGAACGCCGAGGAGTGCGAGGCCCAGCCGTCCACCAGGAGCTCGGCGCGGCCGGAGTCGGGCTCGTAGTCGAAGCCGTCGATGCGCGCGTGCCAGCCCCGCAGGTAGCGGCCGGCGCGATCGGGGTCGTGGGCGGCGTTGAGCTCGAAGTCGAAGCCGTGCAGCAGGGGCACCGCGGCCGCGTGGCCCGCCCGCCCGTCGATCAGCACCCGCCGCTCCGCCTCGGGGAGCAGGGGCGTGTCCGAGTAGGACTGGCCCTGCGTCGCGTAGAACATGCTGCTGCCGTGCTCCGCGTGGGTGATGTCCCCGTCGGGCACGTTGAGGATCGAGTAGAGGATCGTCGCCTTGACCGTGCTGAAGGGGATGGCCTCGTTGAGGTCCGAGCGGTCCAGCGGGCCCGCCTGGAAGTGCACGCGCAGGTCGACGTCCAGGGACTCGTCCGTGGCGATGCCCGGCCGCACGTCGGCGCCGAAGCCCCGCACCGTCCAGCCCAGCCCCGGGTCGTAGGCGCCCGTGTAGTCGCCGGCCAGGGGCACGTCGGTGTCGAAGCACAGGCCCTGGAGCACGACGACCTTGCGGCCCTGCTCGGGCAGGCCCGTGGCGGCCAGATCCACCGTCACGGTCTGATCCACCCGGCCCCTGGCGGGCACCAGCAGGTCCGTGGCGCCGAACCAGCCCTGCACGGCGTCGGTGGAGACCCGCGTGTGGTCGACGCGGTACCAGGGGTAGTCGTCGTAGAACTGGCCGGTCGACCAGTCGCCGCCGATGAGGCCCAGGGGCACCTCGAAGGAGCCGTCGTCGTTTGGCCGCTCCACGCCGGCCCGCAGGTACGCCACCCGGTGGGACAGGTAGAGCCAGTCGTAGCTGTGCCCCCCGAACAGCGGCACCCAGTCCCCGGTCACGGGCCCCGTGGCGAAGCTGCAGTCGCGGTCCAGGTCCGAGGCCGAGCCCCCGCAGGCGGGCAGGGCGAGGGAGGCCAGCAGGAGGGGGAAGCCCAGGCGCATCAAAACTCCCCCACCACGCCGGTCAGGCCCGGCTGCACCCGCGGAGCCACCCCGCGCCGTCGCACGTAGCGGCCGACGTCCTCGGCGCTCAGGCCCAGGTCGGCCTGCAGCCCCTCGTTGTAGCGCTGGATCACCTCGTCCAGACCGTCCTCGGTCCAGAAGGTCACCAGCTTCGTGTGCATCACCGCCGTGGTGACGGCCGCGCTGGCGGCGGCGGTGGAGATCGCCCCGCCGGCCACCACGAGCGCCGTTCCCCGGCGTCGCCTCGCCGCCGCCTGGTGTGCGAGCACCGGCGGGGGGGCGGTGGGGTAGCTGTCAGCGCTGTCCGTCGCCCGCAGATCGAAGCTGCCCAGGGAGACGAGGGCCGTGGTGCCGATGGCGGCGCCGACGCAGAGGGCGAACAGGATCTCCGCCTCCCGATCGATGCGCTCCAGCACGTCCCACGCCCCCACCCTCAGGGCGAGGGTGCGCGGCGACATGGGCGCGCCGTAGCCGTCGAGCACGTTCCAGGACGAGGGCACCACCACGCCGCCCCGGGCCGGCCGACCCAATTGGGTCTGCAGGAACTCCACGCGGTGGGCCTGGTAGGGGGCTGGCCCCTGGTAGCGCCCGGCCTCCGCGACGGCGACCGGATCGGCCACGCGGATGGCCTCCACGCTGCCGAAGGCCTCCAGCAGCCGCGTGCGCCGCAGGGGGCCTGCGCCGGAGCCGTGCCAGAAGAGCAGCCCGGTGCCCCAGGTCTCCACGGGGCCGAAGAAGATGCCGCGCTGCAGGCGACGGGCGACGTAGGTGGCCAGGGCGTCGGCCTGCTCGATCGGCGGCTCGGGCGTCGGGGGGGGCTCGATGGGCGGCGGTGCCGCAGTCGGCGCATCGGTGGGCGCTTCGGGCGACGGGGTGGGCGCCGGGGCATCGGGGGAGTCGGTCGGCTCGGCCGGAGGGATCTCCGCCTGGGCGCCCGCGGTGGAGGGCAGGGCGAGGAAGCAGGTCAGCAGGAGGATCGGCGCGCGCACGTCCCCAGCCTAGCGCGCCGCGGCGCCGACCGGCTCGGGCAGGGTGACGTCGCGGGCTCGGGCACCGCGACGCCGCCGGCTGCAGCGAGGGACCGCGGGGTCGCCTACTTGAAGCTGAAGAGCTCCACGTCGAACACCAACATGCCGCCGGGGCGGCCGCCGCCGGGCTTGTGGCCGTAGGCGAGCTCGGCCGGGATCCAGAAGCGGCGCTTCTCCCCGACGACCATGAGCTGCAGGCCCTCCGTCCAGCCCTTGATGACGCCGCTGAGGGGGAACGAGATCGTCTGCCCGCGGGTCACGCTGCTGTCGAAGAGGCGGCCGTCGGTGGTCCAGCCGCTGTAGTGCACCGTGACGCTGCTGCCGGGGCCGGGCTTCTTGCCGGCGGGGCCCGCGTGCAGGACGCGCGAGGCCAGGCCCGACGAGGTGACCGCGGCGTCCGAGGGCACGCCGGCGACGTCCTCGGGGACCTGCGGCGGGGCCGGGGGCTCGACCATCGAGAGCAGCTCCACGTCGAAGCAGAGCATGCCGCCGGGGCGTCCGCCGCCGGGGTTGGTGCCGTAGGCGAGCTCCGCCGGGATCCAGAAGCGAGCCGACTCGCCCAGCTGCATGAGCTGCAGGCCCTCCGTCCAGCCCTTGATCACGCGGTTCAAGGGGAAGGTGGCCGGCTGCCCGCGCTTGCGCGAGCTGTCGAAGAGCTGGCCGTCGGTGGTCCAGCCGCTGTAGTGCACGGTGACCGACGCGGAGGCGCTGGGTCGGTCGCCGCTGCCCGGGGACAGCGTCTTCCAGGCGAGGCCGGAGGCGGTGGACTGGGCGTCGGCCGGGGGGGCGGAGACGTCGGCGGGGGCTTTCGTGGGGTCGCTCATGGCGGCGGACGGTAGCAAAGCCGGGGGGGACTCCGCGAGCCGGGGGCCGGGGGTTCGTGATCCGACGGCGGGGGCTGGCGCCGCTCCCCTCGGCACAGCGCCGCAACACCTCCGGCACGAAAGAACCACAGCGGGGGGACGGCGCGGCCACAGGTCCCCCGTAGAAGCACCCTGCGCGCTCCCCAGGGGCGGCGCACGCCACGAACGCCCGGGACACGCCATGCACCGCAGCCTCCGCCTCATCGCCCTGCTCCTCTGCGCCTCCGCCCTATTGGGCAACGAGGACTGCGAGGACGCCGACATCGGCCCCGTCGACGGCGACGACGCGACCGTGGACATCGACCCCGGCGGCGAGGAGGACGGCGCCCCGGCCGAGTGCGCGCCGATCGAGGAGCTGGTCTGCGGCCAGGCGGTCAGCGGCGACAACAGCGCCCCGAACAGCGGCTACACCAGCGCCATCGACGGCTACCCCGTCGCCATCGGCAACTACGAGGGCAACGAGGTCGCCTGGTCCTTCACGGCGGACTTCACCGGCACCCTGACCTGGAAGCTCATCGACCCCGAGCCCAACGTGCTCAACCACGACCTCTTCGTGCTCGAGGGGGCCTGCCGGGCCGACCGGGCGCTGGCGCGGGGCTTCAACGACCTCACCATCGACGTGGAGGCGGGGCGCCGTTACTTCCTGCTCCTGGACGCCATCGCGGGGGAGGC
>CALCXL010000238.1 GCA_937907595.1 uncultured Pseudomonadota bacterium | reverse complement strand
GTGTCGGCCAGGCGCTGCAGCAGCGCGCGCAGGTCAGCGTCGACTTGATCGGCCGGCGTCATGGCCGCGATGTTGGGCGCGTCCTCCCCCACCAGGGCGATGAGCGCGTCGTTGCCGAAGAGGTCCGTGGTGAACAGCAGCGTGGGCTCGAAGGACTCCAGCAGCTCGATCTGGCTGCGGCCGATGGTCGAACCGAAGGGCGCCTGGGGGTCGATGCTCAGGTGCCCCAGGAAGTTCTCCACCAGGTCCACCGGCGGCGGCGATCGCAGGACGTGGCCCACGCGGAAGTTGCCGGCCGCCACGTTGCGCGGGGTCATCTCCGGGCTCACCCGGCCCAGGGCGTAGCGAAAGACCGGCGGATCCACCGAGTCGTCGCGGATGGCGCCCAGGACCTCGGCCACGGCGTCGGTGAGAAAGCGCACGACGTCGGCGGGTCTGCAGTCGGGCGCGGGGCCCACGCTGTCCAGGTCGAAGGTGGGGAAGAGGTCCGGCACCAGGAGGGGCTGGGAGAGAAAGGCGCCGGTCTGCCGCGCCAGGGTCAGGCTGGGGCCCAGGGGCACGCCCTCGTAGGTGGGCGTCGCGTTCATGACCCCCTGCGTGAGGCTGGCGCCGAAGGAGGCCACGCGGGCGAAGGCGGGGTCCGGCGCGTCGTAGGAAAAGGCGTCCTGCAGCGACACCGAGTCCACGCCGTCCGACAGCCGCAGCGTCGCCGGTCCGGGCTCCGGCGCTCCCTGGACCGTCGCCCGCAGCCTCCCGTCGTCGGCGAGGGCGAGGGCGAAGGCGGGGACGCCGGCCAGGCTGACCTCATCGACGTCGCCGCCCGACCAGCCTGCCGCGTCCAGGTCGATCAGCACGTCGTAGTAGCCCGTGGAGGGGCCGGAGGACGGCTCGATGGGCGGCGGGGGATCGACCGGGGCGCAAGCGGGCAGGAGGAGGAGCCCGGGGAGGAGGCGGCGCATGGGGGGACGATAGTCCGCAGCGGCGGCGCGTGGTCCTGGCGCTTGGGGGCGTCGTCGTACGGGGTCGGTCGGGGCCCGGCGGGGTCCGCTGCGGAGCGGGGGTGTGTCAGCCGCCACAGCACTTCAAGGAGTGCCGGCGGGGCGCTGTGTCATAAGACACCACCGATCGCCCAGGGCGTCACCGGATGTGCCTTCCGTCGGCCGAATCCGCCCCTGGCCCTGGTCGGCACACCTCCTGCTACGCATGCTGTCTCATGGCCCTGCTGGCCCCGAGAGGAACCCGATGACCTTTCCCGTTCGAGTGACCTGGAAGCACCACGACCCCTCCACCGCCGTGGAGGAGTTCATCCAGGCCCAGGCCGATCGCCTGGACCGCTACGTGTCCGACATCGTCGACTGCCACGTGACGGTGGAGACCCCGCACCACCACCACGAGCACGGCAACCACTTCCTGGTGACGGTGGACGTGCGCGTGCCCGGCAACGAGTTCGTGGCCAAGCGTGACCCGGAGGCCGCCGACGCACACACCGACGTGCACGCCGCCATCAAGGACGCGTTCGAGTCGATGAAGCACCAGCTTCAGCACCACCAGGGCAAGCGGCGTGACCGGCAGCGCCAGCCCCGGGCCTGAGCCCCGCGCCGACGGGGAGAGCAACGGCCGCTGCCGCATCGCCCTGACCGGAGGCCCCGGCGGCGGCAAGACCACGGCGGCGGACCTGTTCCAGCGTGAGATCGGCGAGGGGGTGGTGGTGGTCCCCGAGGCCGCCTCCATGCTGTTCTCCGGCGGCTTCCCCCGCGTCGAGGAGCCGATGGCGGTGCGCGCGGTGCAGCGCGCCATCTACCACCTGCAGCGCAACCTCGAGGACGTGCAGGCGGCTCGCTACCCCGGGCGGATCCTGGTGTGCGACCGGGGCACGGTGGACGGAGCGGCCTACTGGCCCGACGGCGACGGCGGCTTCTTCGACGCCATGAGCTCCCGCCTGGAGGCGGAGCTCGCGCGCTACGACGCCGTGATCTTCTTCCAGACCTCGGCCGTGTCGGGGCGGAGCACGACGTCCAACAACCCGAACCGCATCGAGGGGGCCGAGGAGGCCTGCGCGTTGGACGATCGGCTGCGGGCGCTCTGGTCCCAACACCCCCGCTTCGTGCTGGTGCCGCACAACGCCTCCTTCTTCAAGAAGATCACCTTCGGGCTCGCGGCGATCGAGAGCATCGTCGAGCAGCTTCGCCAGGAGCGGAGCATCGCCCCGGGGGCCTGATCGGCCCACCCCACGCCGGGAATGGGTCCAAATCACCCCTTTGCGGCCCGTCGCGCCTCCAAGAGGATCCTCACGCGCCCGTGCGTGAACGGCCCTGGCCCCCTGGCACGGGGAGTGCCAAGTTCCACGGTGAGTGCGCCGCATCGACCCCCGCCTGCCGATCCTGATCCTCCTCTCCGCCGTGCTGTGCGGTCAGGTCGCGCTGCCCCAGGTGGAGGACTTCGAGGCGGAGCCGCTCTGCAGCGCCACCTGCGGGGTGCCCTGCGTGCTGTCGGGGGCCTGGTCCAACGCCACCGACGACGGGGCCGACTGGCGCATCCACGCCGGCCCCACCCCGTCCACCGGCACCGGCCCCTCCATCGACTTCGACCCTGGCGACGCGCTGGGCCACTACGCCTACGTCGAGGCCTCCAACGCCTGTTCGCCGAGCCAGGAGGCCTGGCTGCTGTCCCCGGTGCTGGACCCGGGGAGCGCCGCCGTCCTGCGCTTCCGATACCACCAGCGCGGCGCAGACATGGGCACGCTGTCCGTGGACCAGCAGGAGCCGCTGCGGCACGTCGACGGCGCGATCGTCGGGGCCACGGAGACCCTGAGCTCCCCGTCGGCCGACTTCTCCCCCCTCAGCCCGGGCATGCACGTCGCCATCGTCGGCTCCCTCGCCAACGACGGCGTCTTCCCCATCGTCCAGGTCGTCGACGCCAACACGCTGGTGCTGGACACCGGCGGCGCCGCGGTGGACGAGGGGGCCCTGACCTTCGACGCGTGGCACCCCGAGGGGCCGTGGACCCTGGACCTGTTCGGCCCCGTCACCGGGGATCAGGACGCCTGGCAGAGCGCCGCCTGCGTGCCCCTGGAGGTCAGCGGCGCGGAGACCCGCCTGCGCTTCGCGGCGGTCACCGGCCTGGGCTTCCTGTCCGACATGGCCGTGGACGCCGTCGCCATCGACAGCCCGGCGCCCGTCGACCTGGCGGTGGAGGTCCTGGCGGTGGAGGCGCCCGGCTGCGGCCAGACGCAGACCAGCCTCAGCGCGTTGCTG
>CALCXL010000237.1 GCA_937907595.1 uncultured Pseudomonadota bacterium | reverse complement strand
CTGGGACGGCGAGAGGTAGTCGGGCTCGTAGAACTGCAGGTCCGTGCGCTCGGGCAGGCAGAAGAGGTAGCCGTCGGGGCAGCCGACGGGGTTGTCCCAGCCTCCGCTCACCAGCAAGCGGCCGTCGGCCAGGAGCAGGACCACCAGGTGGTTCTCCCGCACATGGTCGCCGTCCCAGGCGGCGCCAAAGCGCACGTCGCCGGTCCGCCAGTCGACGATCGCGGGCTGCCGGAGGGGGGCCGTGTCCGCCGTGGTCCACTCGGGCTTGATGTGGCCGCCCAGGACGACGGCGCGGCCATCGGGCAGCAGCACGGCCTGGGCCTTGGCCCGGGGGGAGCAGGTGCCCTCGGCGTCGCAGAGGTCGAACCCGCTCCACTCGCCGAACGTCGGGGACTCCGGATCCGGGTCGTAGAGGTCGATGCGCTGGCCCAAGGCCTGGTAGGCGGAGCCGGTGGCGAGCATCACGCGCCCGTCGGGCAACGTCAGGCTGGTGCCGTCGACGAAGCGGTCGTCGCCGGGCGCCTCGGGCAAGCCAGGTCGCCGAGCCGCGTCGGGGCGGTAGATCGCGTCCAGGCCCGGGGCCCCCTCCGCGTCGAGGAAGTGCAGGTAGCCGTCGTCGCCGATGGCCAGGATCTGCCGCGACCGGGCGTTGTCCACGGGCGAGCCTGCCTGCAGCGGCGTGACCAGGCGGTGCATCTGCAGGTACTGGGTGGGGGGGCCGGCGCCGACGAGGAAGGCGCGGGGGTCCGAGGCGGGCAGCGTCTCCAGGCCGGGCACGTCGGGCACCAGGGCCGACCAGGACCCGTCGGCGGGGTCCCAGATCTCCGCGCCGTAGGACGGGTGCGGGTCGTCGTCGAGCCCGCCGGCCACCAGCACCCGGCCGTCGGCGAGCCGCAGGGCCGTGGGGTAGTAGCGCCGGCCCTGGGGCATGGCGTCCAGGTGCTCGAAGGAGGCGCTGTCGAAGGAGTCGCCCGCGGCGTCCATCACCACGGCCTGGCGGATGCCGCCGATGTGCCAGTCCTCGGGCGGCGCGCCGGGGGCGTGGCGCTCGGCGTCGCCGGAGGGCCACAGCGCCAGGCCGCCGGCGTAGAAGACCCGGCCGTCCTCCAGGAGGGTGTGCCCCGCGCAGAGCCAGTTCTCGAAGTCATCCAGGGAGCCCTCGACCCCCTGCCAGGTGCGCGGCGGCTCCACCAGGTCCACGCGGAGGACGTCGCCCCCCTCCCCCCCGTCGGCCAGGATCCCGGCGCGCGGATCCAACCGGATGAAGGGGGTGCTGGTGCGCGGCCCGGCCTCGTCGGGGTCCTGGTAGGGGTTCATGACGGTGTAGAGCAGCGCGCCGTCGGGCAGCGCGGTGCCGTGCACGAAGCTGATGCGGTCGTCGTACTGCGAGCGGATCTCCACGCTGGGGGTCCAGGCGTCGGCCACCGCGAGCACCCCGTGGGGCGCGGGCGCGTCGTCGTCGTCGTCGCCGGTGGCGAAGCCCGGGGCGGCGGCAGGGCACGCGGCGAGCAGGGCCCAGCAGGCCGGCGCGAGCAGGAGGGCGGGGACGCGGCGCGGGGGGAGGCAGGGCATCAGGGGCTCGGGAACCGCAGGATGGCGCCCGCGTTCGGGCCGGTCTGGAAGGTCGCGGCGGTGGATCCCACGAACAACCCCACGCCCCGGCCGGTGGTCTCGTCCTGCCAGCCCAGCTCCCAGCGCGACCAGGTGTCCCCCAGGTGCGGCGCGGCCGACTCCTGCGCGGCGGCGACGAAGCCCGAGACCACGCTGTCCGCCTGGGCGGTGGTGATCAGCGCGCCCAGCGCGTCCCAGCGGGATCGGTCCCGGCTGGCGAAGACGAAGACCTGCCCGGGGTAGTCGTCCAGGTCGTTGCCGTGGGCGGTCACGGCCAGCTCCTGCCGGCCGTCGCCGGTGAGGTCGCCCACCGCCGTGCTGTTGAGGCCGAGGTAGCCGCCGACGGTCTCGCCCTCCACCAGGAAGCCGCGCCCCGCCGCAGGGACGCCGCCGGGCATGAGCTCCACCTGCCAGGAGGCCGACCCCTCGGTGCCCCAGAGCACGACCAGGCCGCCGGCTTCTCCGCCCGCCGACCGCTCCCACCAGGTCGCGCCCAGGATCAGCTCGTGCAGGCCGTCGCCGTCGAGGTCGACCCCGGAGACCGACTGCACCGCGCCGTCGAGCACCGTGGGGCCCGAGGGGGTGCCGACCGACGCCGCGATGGCCTCGCCCAGGTAGAGGAAGCTCTCGTTGTTGTCGACGATGAGGACCTCGTCCCGGCCGCCGCCGCTGATGTCCGGCACCACGTCGCAGAGGTAGCCGGCCCAGCGGTCGCCGGTGCTGGGGATGCTGTTGTGCTCGATGCCCAGGTCGCCGCTCCAGATCCCGATGGAGCGCTCCCGCACCTCCGGGTCCTCGTTCGGGGTCTGGCCGACGAGGAGCTCCGGGTCGGAGTCGCCCAGCACGTCGCCGATGCCGAAGCAGTGGCCCACCTGTCGGTTCACGGAGCCCGTCAGGGCGTGGTCGGCGTCGGCGGCGTCCAGGGTCCCGGCGGCCCAGGTCTCCCGCCCCAGGAAGACCCGGAGGCTGCTCTCGGTCGTGGCGTCGTACCAGGAGGACACCACCAGATCGTCGCGCCCGTCGCCGTCCAGATCGTGGGAGCAGTCGATGGCGCCGTCGCCGTCCAGCCCCAGGATCTCCACCGTGGCGTCGTCGACGGTGCGGGTGGGCTGGGCCGCGAGCAGCCCCTGCACGTCCAGGAACACGAAGACGGGGGCCGGGCTGCCCTCTCCGTAGCCCCGAGCGCAGAGGTCCACGCGCCCGTCGCCGTCCAGGTCGCCCAGGCCGAAGCTATGGCCGAGGTTGGATTGGGGGTTTCGACCCACGATGCGGTCGCTTAACTGGGAGGCGGCGAACGCCTCGAACGCGGCGTCGGAGCCGCAGTCGTTGACGCGCAAGTCCAGGATCTCGGGGGCGCCGGGGAACACCAGGGGGTCCTCGTCATCGCAGTCCAGGGCCGCGGTGAAGCCGTCGCCGTCGAGATCGTCCGCCGCCGAGTCGTCGTCGTCGCTGTCGTCGTCGTCGCCCCCCGGGAACGACACCGAGTCGGCGGACGGCAGGAAGCAGCCGGCGAGCGCGCCGAGGCCGGCCAGCAGGAGCGATCGGAGGAGTTGGGAGCGGCGGGGCACGCCCCAGGTTCGCCGCTGGTCGCTGCCTTGGCAACGCCTTCGGGCGGGGGGACGGTGCGGTAGGGTGATCCGCGGCCTCGCGCCGATGGAGGAGCCCATGCCCGAGCCGGTCGCCGAGGATCTCAACCTGCAGGGTCACTGCTACTGCGGTGCCCTGCGCTTCGCGGTGAGCGTCCCGGCGGGGTCCGCCCCGATCTTCACCGCCTACTGCCACTGCGACAGCTGCCGCCGGGCCCACGCCGCGCCGCTGTACCACGTGGCCTGCGTGGAGCAGAGCCAGTTCGTGATCACCGCCGGGGAGGAGCTCCTGGAGGAGTTCACGAAGCCGGGCGGCACGATCACCCGCGCCTTCTGCCGGACCTGCGGCAGCCGCGTCCTCAACCGCTTCGGGGCCTGGAAGCCGGGCGGCCGCGTCCCCCTCGCCTTCTTCCCGAACCTGCTGACGGAGGAGGCCCAACGCGCCCTCCCCGAGGCCCTGCGCCCGGCCCGAGACAACCAGCCCCACGAGTCGGTGCTGGACCGGGAAGCCCTGGAGCGGCACTTCGCGTCGTTGGGCTGAGCCTGGGCCGGCGGGCGCGGTGCTCTACGGCAGCAGGTCGTCGGCCTGGATGCCGTACTTCTCCAGGCGGTACAGCAGCACGTGGCGCGGCACCCCCAGGAACCGGGCCGCGGCGCTCTTGTTGCCGCCATGGCGGCGGATGGCCTCGCACACCAGGCGGGCCTCCAGCTCGGGCAGCTGCACGCCGCCCCGGGGGAAGTCCACCCGCCAGGGCTCGGTGTCGAAGCGCACGCGCAAGACGGTGCCCTCCCCCACGTCGACGGGATCTTCAGGCGCGCTCCCCTCGGCCGGGGGCAGGTCGTCGATCTCCACCGCGGGCCCGGCGGCCAGCAGGGCCACGCGGCGGGCGACGTTCTCCAGCTGGCGCACGTTGCCGGGCCAGGGACGTCGGCGCAGCTCCTCGGCCGCGCCGGGCGAGAGGTCCAGGGAGCGGCCCGCGGAACGGGCCTGGGCGCTGAGGAAGAACCGGAACAAGGGCACGATGGCGGCCCGGCGGGACCGCAGGGGCGGGACCTGCAAGGGGAGCACGGCCAGCCGGTAGTAGAGGTCCTCGCGGAAGCGGCCCTCGGCCCGGAGCGCGTCCAGCTCCTGGTGGGTGGAGGCGATGATCCTCACGTCGACGGGCACGGGCGCGTCGGCGCCGACGGGCTGCACCTGACGCTCCTGGAGCACGCGCAGCAGCTTGGGCTGCAGCTCCAGGGGCAGGTCGCCGATCTCGTCGAGGAGCAGCGTGCCGCCCTCCGCCGCCCGGAACCGCCCCTCCCGCGCCTTGGCCGCGCCCGTGAAGGCGCCCCGGGTGTGTCCGAACAGCTCCGCCTCCAGCAGGTCCGCCGGGATCGCGGCGCAGTTGACCGCGACGAAGGGCCCGTCGCTGCGGTCCGAGGCCCGGTGCACCTCCCGGGCGACCAGCTCCTTGCCGGTGCCGCTCTCGCCGGTGAGCAGAATGGGCAGATCGGCCGACGCCACCCGCCGCACCTGGTCCATCAGGCGCTCCATCGCGGTGGAGACGACGAGCATGGGCCGCTCGTCCGCCGCCTTCACCTGGGTGCGCAGGCTGCGCACCTCCAGGAGGACCCGCCTGTGGGCCGCGGCCCGCTCGATCTTCAGCCGGAGCGCGCCCCCGGCCACCGGCTTGGTGATGTAGTCGTAGGCTCCCGCCTGCATGGCTGCGACCGCGGTGTCCACGGATCCGAACGCCGTCAGCACGATCACGGGCACGTCGGAGTCCAGCCGGTGGATCGCGCGGAGGACCTGCATCCCGTCGACCTGGGGCATCTTGAGATCGGTGAGCACCACGTCGGCCGACCCCTCGGCGAAGGCCGCGATCGCCGCCGCGCCGCCGGAGCAGGCCGTGACGCGCAGGCCCGCGTCCTCCAGCTGCATCGTCGTGATCTCGCGCAGGGAGGCGTCGTCGTCCACGAACAGCACGTGGGTGGAGGGGGCCAGCTCAGGCATCGTCGGCCTCCTCGGTCTCTCTGTTCATGGGCAGGCGCAGCTCGAAGGCCGCGCCGCCCAGGGCGCCGTCGCCCACCCGCAGGACGCCGCCGTGCTCGGAGACCGCCCGCTGGGAGATGGCCAGGCCCAGCCCGGTGCCGTCGGGGCGGGTGGAGAAGTAGGGGTGGAAGATCGCGGCCCGCTGATCGGCGGGCACGCCCGGCCCGGCGTCCTCCACCCGGGCGAACAGCGGACGGGCACCCCCGCCTTCGTCCAGCCCGGAGAGCAAGCGGATCCGGCCCCCCTCGGGCTGGACCTGCATGGCGTTGACCACCAGGTTGAGGATCACCTGGCGCAGGGCGCCGGTGTCCAACAGAACGGTGGGGGTTGCGCTGCAGCGGACGTGCGATACCTCCACCCCGCGCTGGCCCGCCTCCGCCTCCACCAGCGCCACGACCTCGTCCACCAGGTCCGACAGGTTGGCGGCTTCCATCGGCCCCGCCTCCCGCCGGGCGAAGCGCAGGAAGCGCGTCAACACGCCGTCCAGGCGATCGGACTCGCGGATCAGGAGCTCCGCCACGCGGCTCACCCGCGCCGGCTCCACCTGCGGGGTCCCAAGCAGCTCCGCGCCGCCGCGAATGGCCCCCAGGGGGTTGCGGATCTCGTGGGCCAGACCGGCGGTCAGGAACCCC
>CALCXL010000236.1 GCA_937907595.1 uncultured Pseudomonadota bacterium | reverse complement strand
TCGCCGTGGCCACCCAGGCCGCTGGCGCCGCTCATGAACTGGGCACGCCGCTGGGAACGATCGTCGTCGCCGCTGCCGAAGCCGGCGCGCAGGTGGACCTGGACCTTCTCCTCGGCGAAGCCCAGCACAGCCAGACCGGTGGCGCCGAAGGAACCCACCTGCATCTGCTCGCGGGCGTTGTAGGTGAGGGTGCGGCTGGTGGTGCCGGCCAGGAGCGCGGCCTCCACGGCCAGGCGCAGCGACGCGCCGGGCAGCTGGAAGGTCTGGTCCGCGTAGACGTCGAGCGCGAAGGCGTCGGTGGTGCCCGCGTCGTTCGGCTCGCTCTGGTGGCGGTAGACGACGTAGATGCCGTGCATGCAGTGCCCCGGGTCCGCGTAGAGCAGCGAGACGACGCCCTGCATGGCCAGCTGGCCGTCGTCGATGGCGCCGAAGTCGTCGGCGATCACCAGGTCGAAGGCGCCGGTCACCAGCAGCTTGTTCTTGGCCGGGTCGTCGTCCTTGCTGGCGTACAGCGGTCGACCGGTCACGCGCAGGCGCACCACCCGATCGCCGAAGTCGTTGCGGCCGAAGTAGGGGTCGTGGTCCCCGTCGTTGGCCAGCATGCCCAGGCCCCAGTGGGACGGCATGAGGCCGATCTCCACGTCCAGGGCGGCCCAGCGCGCCATGGCGGAGATGCGCCGGGGCGAGATGCCGTCGGGGGTGAAGGAGCGGTAGCGATCCCGGGCCCGCTCGTCGAGGCTGCCCAGGTTCCAGGTGTCGCCGGCGAACTGGCCGTTGAGGAAGTCCCACTCGGTGGCCAGGCTCAGCCGAGCGATCTGCAGGCCGAAGCCGGCGCGCAGCCGGTGGTCCAGGTAGCGCTCCTGACCGTGGTACGTGGGCGGGTCCTCGGAGTCGACCGCGAAGTCGTCGAGGATGCTGGCGTTGAGCCGGTACTCGCCCCAGGTGGTGAAGACGTAGCGCCCCGGCTCCTTCGGCTTGAGGTCAACGGACTGCTTCGCCACGGCGGCGGTGGGGAGCAGGAGGGCGATCAGCAGGAGCAGGCGGGTCACTTCGCCTCCGGCATCGGGGGGAGGAAATCACAGGAGAGGTCGCCCAGGCAGAGATCGTCCACGATCTGGGTGCCCTCGAAATGCACGTAGCTGGAGATCAGGCCGGCGATGTACACCACCGGCTGGAAGGGGTCGTCGGGGTTCGGCTCGTTGAAGCCGTGCGAGCCGGTCTCCTGGGGGTAGCCCAGCCGCATGCCGCTCATCCCGCGGGACGTCTCCACCGTGGTCCGCAGGGGGGCCTCGCTGGTCTCGCCGTAGGGGTCGATGCCCTCGTCCAGATCGTCGGCGTCGAAGAGGCAGGGCTGGCCCTCGCTGCAGACGTAGGGTCCGCGCTCCTCGATGCCGTGCACCACCCGCCGGTCCACCAACCACTGGTCCACCGACGAGCCGTACCGCGGGTCCACGACCTCGTTCTTGACCAGGCCCATGGCCCGGGCCTGGGCGATGCCGGTGTTGATGGAGACGATGTTGTCCCCCGTGTTGGGCATGTGCAGCACGTTGACCGGGCGGCCGCCGAGGGCCTCGAAGGGCCGCTCCCACATCATGGGCGAGTAGGCGATGGGGTCGCCGGGCTCCAGGATCGCGGAGAAGACCGTCGCCACCCGCCGCACGTCCGGCGTGGCGCGGATGTAGCCCGAGCCGAAGGAGCCCGCGATGAGGGGCGAGCCGGCCTCGTGGGTGATGCCTTCGTGCACGAACGCCGTCTCGAAGGTGTCGATGGTGAGCTCCGGCAGGTCCACGCCGTCGGCGTCCTGGAAGCGGATGCGCAGGCGGTCTCCCAGGCCCTTGTTGTCCGGCACGTTGTAGACCGCGCCGGCCACGATGTTGCCCTGCACCGGGATGCCGGCCAGGTGCGCCTTGTCCAGGGGGCGCAGGCCGTCGGCGGCGATGCCCACGCGGAAGGTGCCGTCGGCGGGCAGCAGGCCGCTGCGCGAGTAGCCCTTGTCCACGTTGTCGACGATGACGGTGCCACCGGCCGGGAAGTTGGGGATCGTGGCCACCGGCAGGCTGCGCATCTTGGTCACCGAGACGACCAGCTGCGAGATGGCCAGGCCCCCCTCCACCGGCGTGCCGACCAGGAGGGGGGTCATGAGGCGGCCCGCCATGGCTTCGGTGGCGCCTCCGATGTTGGAGCGCAGCGCGATGTCCAGGAGCCCGCCGCCGGAGACGACGGGGATGAAGGCGTCGACCTCGGGGAGGATCGGCGCGGCGACGCTGGTGTTGATGCCGCCCAGGCTGCCGCCGGCGATGGAGATGCTGGCCTCCGGGCCGCCGATGTCCGGCTCGCCGTCGCCGTCCCAGTCGCAGCTCATGGCCGACCGACCGTCGCCCGCGCGCTCCATGGTGCCGGTGCCGCAGGCCTTGATCGCCTTGACGAAGAGGGCCGAGTCGACGGCCGCCTGGCGGACCTGATCGCGGGTGTGGAAGGCGTCGGCGGACCACTGGTCCCCGCCGGAGTCGATGCGCCCGTCGTTGTCCAGGTCCCGGGCGCGCGAGCGGAGCAGGTGCTCCAGGAAGGGCAGCATGTCCATGCCGTCCAGGATGTCGGGCACGGCGTCGGCCAGGTCCCCGCCCAGCTCGAGGCCGTGCGAGGGGTAGTCGAAGGTGCAGGCCGCCTTGCCGATGCGGTTGATGGCCCAGACGAAGGACGAGAATTCGAAGCGCGACGAGCCGTAGCCGTGGCCCCAGATCGTTACGTCGTAGGGCGGCTCCGCCACGGCGCGGTTGGGCAGGATGCAGGTGAAGGTGACGTCCCGGGGCGCGACCTCGGCCGTGCCCTCGGACAGGTCGACCACGAAGAACTCCTCGCTGTCGTCCCGGCCGTCGTCGTCCTTGTCCACCAGGAAGTCGGCGGTGGTGAAGGTGCCGCCGACCACGTAGCCGCCGAAGGCGCGGTAGTTGTCCGCGATGACGTTGTCGGTGCCGATCTCCCCGATCAGCTCCAGGGCGGTGATGAGGGGCACGATCTCCAGGGTGTGGGGATCCGGGTAGGGGTTGGGGTCGGTGCGGGTGTGCAGGACGTCGGCGGTCTTGAAGCCCGCGGGGTAGTCCTCGGCCAGCCAGCCCAGCACGCCCTCCCCGTCGAGGCCGCGGCGGATCTGCACCAGCTCGTCGGTGACGGAGCCGGTGGTGAACGTCCAGGCGAAGGCGACGTCGTCGACGCTCAGGCCCAGGGCCGGCAGCGTGCCGGGCAGGGGCTCCAGGGCGTCGGACTGCCGCAGGTGGTGCACGTAGTCCCAGGGCGAGCGCACGGGGTTGCCGTCTTCGCCGAGCAGGCGCTCGGTCAAGACCACGGCGTAGGTGGTCATCTCCCGGAAGGGCACGACCGGCCGCATGATCACCGTGTTGGTCTCCCGCTCGTACCAGGAGAGCAGGTCCACGAAGACGTCCGTCTCCTCGGGGTGCTCGCAGTCGAAGGCCGGGTAGACGTTGGGGATGTCCAGGTTGCCGTCGTTGTCCGTGTCCTCGCCGGCGTCCATCACGCCGTTGCAGTTCAGGTCCTCGTTGACCGTGTCGAAGGTCAGGGAGGGCTGGCCGGCGCGGGTGTCGTTGGTCCAGTAGCGCGAGGGGTCCCAGACATCCATGGGGAAGCGCCCCTCACCGATGTCGATGTTGGCGGCCTGGCCGAAGGTGGGGGAGCCCGGGGTCACGTCGATGACGAAGATCGCGTCGTCGGCCAGGCGCGCCGCGCCCACCTTCCGGTCCCCGCCGTGCCGCGCGTACAGGTTGTCCAGGTCGAGGGGCGCCTGGAAGCCGACGGTCATCGGCGCGTAGACGCCCCAGCCGGACAGGTGGTTGAGCTTCTCCCGGGTCTCCGCCTGCTCGTGCGTGTCCGCCACCAGGGAGATGTTCAGCCGCAGGCCCGTGGGCGAGGACGGATCGATGGTGGTGGCCAGGTCGTTGGGGAACGGGAGCTCGGGGAGCGGCTCCGCGTCCCAGTCGACGGTCACCAGGGGCCCGGTGCCGTCGGGCGTCAGGCGCAAGCCGTCCATGCCGGTCCCGCAGGACGCCAGGAGGATGATCAGGGGGAGCAGTCGGCGCATGGGAGGGTCCTCGGGGATCGGGGGCGGGGGTGTATACCAGGGGCGGGGGCCGTGAAGGGTCTTCATCCT
The DNA here is from genome assembly GCA_937907595.1 of uncultured Pseudomonadota bacterium. Lineage (GTDB taxonomy): Bacteria > Myxococcota_A > UBA796 > UBA9615 > UBA9615 > CALCXL01. Next base: position 942 of record CALCXL010000236.1, on the reverse strand, counting down.
GGGACCGCGGCGGCTCACCCGGCCGGCAGGGCCCCCAGGCGGCGATCGACGCTGAGGATGCTGGCGTCCTCGTCCAGCAGCTCCCACTGCTCCCGGGCGATGAGCAATGCGGCGCGGGCCCGGTGCGGCTCCCCCCGCTCGGCGCAGAGCTCGGCGGCGATGGTGGCGACCTGGGCGATGTCCTGGGGCGGGCCCGCGCGCTCGCGCAGCAGCTCCCGGGCAGACTGCAGGCACTGGTCGAAGGACAGCCAGTCGCGGCTGCGGGCCAGACCGGGCAGCCGGTAGACGAGCAGCTGACCCAACCAGGGGCGCTGGGAGGTGGCCGCGCCCCGGGCCTCGATGCGGTGCAGCGCGCGGCTGGTGCCCGGGCCGTCGTCCTGCAGGATGTGCACGAAGGCGACGTTGAGCCCCGTGGCGATGGCGGCGGGCGAGCCGATGCGCTCCAGGATGTCCCAGGCCCGACGAAAGCCCGACTCGGCGCGGCTCAGGTCACCGCGGATGTGCGCGACCGAGGCCAGCCCGTTGTAGGCGGCGGCCAGGCCGAAGAGGTGCCCCAGGCTGTCGAACTCGTGGGCCAGCTCCAGGAAGAGGGCTTCCGCCTCGTCCAGCTGACCCAGCTCCTGGGCGACGGTCGCCACCCCCAGCCGGCTCTGGGCCTCGCCCAGGGGGTCGTGCCCCTGCTCGAAGAGGAGCCGTGCCTGCTCGTAGAGATCGCGGGCCTCCTCGAACTCGCAGTTCTGGCGGCGGATGGCCGCGAGGTAGCTGTGGCAGCGGCCGCGGGTGGCGAAGTCGGCAGCGGGGCAGAGCTCCAGCGCCTCCTTCAGCTGGAGCTCGGCGCGGCCGACGTCCCCGCTGAGCCGATCGATCACCCCCTGCACCAGGACGGCCGACGCCTCCAGATCGGGCCAGTGGCGGTGGTGGGCCCGATCCTCCAGCCGCACC
>CALCXL010000235.1 GCA_937907595.1 uncultured Pseudomonadota bacterium | reverse complement strand
CGGTCCGGCAGGTCGGCGGCGGGCCCCAGCACCGTGAGCGCAGTGGGGACGCCCGAAGCCTCCGCGGCGTCCGCGGCGTCCGCGGCGGGACCGCCCAGCCTCCCGAGCGCCGCGCCGGCGGCGACTTGCGGACTCGAGCCGCCGACCTCGACCCGGCGCTCCCGCCGACGGGCCACGGCGACGAAGGGAGCGACATCCGGTGGCGAGGACGTCGCGCCCTCGGCGACCAGCGGTCGACCCCGTTCGTCCTGGGAGAGCTCGGGAAGTGGAGGGGCCAGCAGCTCGAAGAGCAGATCCGGAGTCACGCCCGGCGGCCAGACGCAGGGCTGCCCGCCCGCTCGGACGGTCGCGAGGTGATCGTCGCCGGTCACGATGGAGCAGGGCGGGATCCCGAGAGGCTGTCCGCTCGCGTGGGGAAGCGGCGGGTCCAGGCGCCGCGCCGCCATCCAGGCCGCGATGGACTCGGGACCCGGCGCGTCTGTGAACACGACCGCGGTCGTCACGCCAGCCTCCCGGGCCCGCAGCAGCAGGCGGCCCTGGTACCGCTCCACGACGCGGGGGGTCTCGTGCTCCGCGGGCCCCACCAGGAGCAGGAAGCGGCCTCCCGCACTCGCGATCAGGGCCCCGAGGGTCGTGTCGCCCACGGGCTGGGTCCGCTCCAGGGCGCCGCCAGCGGTCAGGGGGGGGAGGTGCAGGACGGCAGCGGGCCTCGCGGCCTCCCCCGGGCTGGTCGTAGGCGCGTCCCCGCAGGCCCCCAGGGAGGCGACGAGGACAGCCAAGAACGGGATGAGCGGACGCAGCATCGACGGCGAAGCAAGCTAGCATGGGTGCCCATGTTCGCTCCCCCGCTGGTCCTGGCCCTCCCGGTGCTCGCCCTGCTCGCGGCCCCGGCGATGGCGGCGCCCTGCACCCCCTCGACCGGCCGGGATCTGTCCTTGGAGGAGGTCGTGAGCGGGCTACGCCACCCGACGGCCGCCGTCGCCCCCGAGGGAGATCCGAGGCTGTTCATCGTGGAGCAGGGCGGGACCGTTCGCGTCCTCGAGGAGGGCCGACTCCGCCCGAAGCCGTTCCTCGACCTGCGCCACTACGTGACGGACGCCTTCGCCGAGCAGGGCCTGTACAGCCTCCTCTTCCACCCCCGCTACGCCGAGAACGGCCGCCTCTTCGTCACGTACACCGAGCGCGACTTCGGGGACCTCGTGCTCGCCGAGTACCGGGTCGATCCCGCCGACCCGAACCGCGCCCTGTCGGTAGAGAAGCGCCTCCTCCGGGTCCCCCAGCCCACCTCCTTCCACCAGGCGGGCGGGCTGGCCTGGGGCCCCGGCGGGCTTCTCTGGATGGGCGTTGGAGACGGTGGCACCCACGGCAACACACCGTCCCCGGCCGGCCAGGATCGGAGCAATCTGCGCGCGACGATGCTCAGGCTGGATGTGGACGGGGGGAGCCCCTACGCCGTCCCCCCCGACAACCCGTTCCTCCGGGAGGAGGGCGTTCGACCGGAGATCGCCCACTACGGGCTGCGCAACCCCTGGCGCTTCGACTTCGATCCCGTCACCGGGCATCTCTGGATCGCCGATACGGGCCACTACGAGCGCGAGGAGGTGAACCGGGTGCGCGCGACGGAGCTCGGCCACAACTTCGGCTGGGCCGTGCGCGAGGGCGGCGTCTGCCGGGACGACAATCCGCGCTGCGGCGAGTCCTTCACCGAGCCGTTCTTCGACTACCCCGCCGGGGACGGCTGCAACGGCGTGATCGGCGGCTACGTCTACCGGGGCGCGTGCCTGCCTGCGTGGCAGGGCGCGTTCTTCTACGCGGACTTCTGCAACCGCTTCGTGCGGGCGGCCGAGGCCGTCGGCGACAAGCCGAAGATCACCGACCTGACCGCCCAACTGGATCCGGCCGGGGATCGCCTCGTGGCGATCTCCTCCTTCGGTCGGGACGGCGCCGGGGAGCTCTACGTCCTCAGCCACCTCTCCGGCGCCGTCTATCGCATCGTCGCGCGCTGACGCTCCGGGCGACGTCGGGCCACCCCTCAGCCCCCCCCCTGGGACGCCCGAGTCCAACCGCGGCTGGTCGAGCCTGCGCGGAGGCCCCTCGGCCATCGGCGGCTACCCCGAGGAGCGCGCCTACCTGGAGCAGGGGATCGGCCTGCGGGAGATGGAGATGATGTCCCTCTTCCCCGCTCCCGCGCTCTGATCCACCGCCTGATGGGACCCGCTAACGCTCCGCCCAGGCCCGGCTCAGGCCCTCGCGATCGTCCGGGTGGGCGATGGCTGTGAGCGCGGCCGCCCGCTCGCTCAGGGTGCGGCCGTAGAGGTCGGCCACGCCGTACTCCGTCGCCACGAAGTGCACGTGGGCCCGGGTGGTCACCACGCCGGCGCCGGGCTGGAGCTGGTTCACCAGGCGGGGCACCCCGCTGCGGCTGCGCGAGGTCATGGCGATGATCGCCTTGCCGCCCGGCGACAGCATCGCGCCGCGGACGAAGTCCATCTGCCCGCCCACCCCGGAGATGACCCGCGACCCCACGGAGTCGGCGCAGACCTGGCCGGTCAGGTCCACCTCCACCGCCGAGTTGACGGAGGTGACCTTGGGGTTGCGGGCGATGACGTCGACGCGGTTGACGTAGTCGATGGACAGCTGGACCACGGCGGGGTTGTCGTGGATGTGGTCGTAGAGGCGACGGGTGCCCATCACGAAGCCGCTGACGGTCTTGCCGGGGTGGATGGCCTTGCGGCTGTTGTCCACCGCGCCGCTCTCCAGCAGCGGGAGCAGGCCGTCGGAGAACATCTCCGTGTGCACGCCCAGGTGCTTGTGACCGCCCAGGGCGGCGAGCACCGCGTCGGGCACCGCGCCGATGCCCATCTGCAGGGTGGCGCCGTGGTCGACGTAGGCGGCGATGTGCTGGCCGATCGCGCGCTCGGCCTCGCTGAGGGGGGCCGGGGCGATCTCGGGGATGGGGACGTCGACGTCGACCAGGTAGTCGATGGCGTCGACGTGCAGGAAGCCGTCGCCGTGCACCCGGGGCATGCGCGGGTTGACCTGGGCGATGATGACGGGCGCGGCGTGCACGGCGGCCACGGCCACGTCCACGCTGGTGCCCAGGCTGCAGTAGCCGTGGCGATCGGGCGGGGAGACGTGGACCAGCGCCACGTCCAGGCGGCGGCGGCCGGACAGGAACAGCGCCGGGATCTCCGACAGGAAGCAGGGCAGGTAGTCCACCCGGCCGCCGTCGAGCTTGTGGCGCATGTTGGCGCCCACGAAGAGGTTGGCCACCCGAAAGGACGCGGCGAACTCGGGGTCGGCGTAGCGCGCGGGGCCCTCGGTGTGCAGGTGGATCAGCTCCACGTCGCGCAGCCGGTCCGCCTGGGCCACCAGCGCGTCGAGCAGCACCTGGGGGTGGCGGCGGCGCCGTGCACGAAGACGCGGTCGCGGGAGCGCACCCGGGAGAGCGCCTCGTCGGCGGTGACAGTTCGGGCCATGGCGCCAGAATGCGTTCAAACCGGTGGCTCCGCGCGGGCGACGGTCACCCAACGATGCCGATCGGGTGGATCGAACTGCGGACGTCGCTCAAGTCACCGGTCCGATCTGCCGTTGAGCCCGTGGAGGACTCCATGGCCCGCTCCGCTTCCCTGCACGCCATCGCCCCCCGGACCCTGCGTCGCGCGGTGGCCCCGGAACCCCGGCGCACGCTGCGCGACCTGGTGGGTCAGCTGCGCGAGCTCGGGCCGATCCGGTTCCGCCGTCGGCTCACGGCCCCGGTGCTGGTCTGGAACGCGGTGACGGGGCCGGTGTTCGACGAGCCGGGCGCGCGCCGGCCCACCAAGCGCGTGGCGGTGCACTCCCCGGACGAGCTGCGCCGCGTGGCCGAGCTGGCCGAGCAGGTCTGGTTCCTGCGCTCGCGATCGGAGATGGGGCCCAGCGTGAC
>CALCXL010000234.1 GCA_937907595.1 uncultured Pseudomonadota bacterium | reverse complement strand
CCGAGATCTTTCGGGGAGCGAGCCCCGACGCCGGGACCAGCAACCAGCGCATGAAGGGCTGGCCGTACCAGCTCCCCCAGCCCGAGGCGCCCAGGCGGGTGCGGGCCGCGCGGGCGTAGGCGGCGACGTGGCCCTCGGGGGGGGCCGTCTGGAGGTGCACCAGGCGGAGCGCCGCCTCGTCCCCGGTCGTCCAGGCCGCAAAACAGGCCCGCGCGAGGCCCGCTGCCTGGAGCTCCTCCGCCATGAGCAGGGGCACCCCCCGGCACCAGGTGATCGTCTCGGCGTCCGCCAACTGCGCCGACAGGGGCAGGAAGACCACGGACTGGACGATGCGCCCTCCGCTCACCGCCGCGCTCCCACGGTGATCGCCCGCGACCCGCGATCGCCGGACCGCGCAGCCGATCTGCGTGCGGGGGCGGCCGGGCTCACGACTGCATGTACGTTTCGAGGAGGGTCTGATCGGCGGCGTAGATCTTGGCCACCTCGACCGTGATGAGGCCCTTGCGCGCCAGGGCCGCGAGGTGCCGCTCGAACACCCACATGCCCTGCTCCCGGTGGGTCTGCATGATCGAGGGGATCTGGGCCGCCCGCTGCTCGCGGATGTTGTGCGCCACGGCGTGGTTGTTCCGCAGCACCTCCAGCGCAGCGATGCGCCCCGATCCGTCCGCTTGGGGGATCAGCCGCTGGGCGACCACCGCGCGCAGGGACTCCGAGAGCTGGATGCGCGTCTGGGCCTGGCGGTGCTCGGGGAAGACGTCGACCATGCGGTCCATGGCCGAGAAGGCGCGGTTGGCGTGCAGGGTCGACAGCACCAGGTGGCCCGTCTCCGCGGCCGTGATCGCCAGGCTGATCGTCTCCAGGTCGCGCATCTCGCCCACCAGGATGACGTCGGGGTCCTCCCGCAGGGCGTCGCGCAGGCCGTCGGCGAAGGAGGCGACGTGCACGCCCACCTCCCGTTGGCGCACCACCGCCCGGTGCCGGGGGTGCACGAACTCGATGGGGTCCTCGAGCGTGATGATGTGCACGGGGCGGGTGCGGTTGATGTGCTGCACCAGCGCGGCCATCGTCGCCGACTTGCCCGAGCCCGTGGGCCCTGCGAAGAGCACCAGGCCGTTGGGGAACTCCGTCAGCTCCGCCAGGGCCCGGGGCAGGCGCAGGTCCTCCAGGGTGGGGATGCGCTCGGGGAGGGTGCGGATGGCCAGGTTGTAGCCCTTGACCGCGCGGTAGGCGTTGCCGCGGAAGCGCCCCACGCCCTCCAGGCTGAAGGAGAAGTCTACCGCGCCGCCGTCGGCAAGGCGTCGGCGCCCCACCGCGGTCAGCATGACCTCCACCAGCGGCCGCACGGGCATGGTGGCCACGCGCACCCCCTGCATGGGGCAGAGCAAGCCGTCGACCCGGGCCATGGGCGGGTCGCCGTCGCCCAGGTGGATGTCCGACGCGCCCATGCCCACGGCGGCCTTGAGGGCCTCCACCAGGGGCGGGGGGACGTCCAGGCCCGACTCGGGGCCGGCGGCCAGGGCGGAGGGGTCCAGGGTCATGCCGGCGCGGTCGATCTGGGGCCGCACGCTCACCTGGGGGGCGTCGGACGAGCCGCTGACCTGCATGTCGAAGCTGCCCAGCTCCGGCCAGTTGTAGGCGAAGGACACGGAGTAGCCCTGGGTGAGGGCCTCCTCGCGGTCGGGGCCCATGAGCTGGCGGGCCACCTCCTTGATCCAGGGGGCCTCCACCACCGGCAGGTCCAGGCGGGAGGCCGTGTTGCCCACGATGAGCATGGGGGAGCGCCCACAGACGAGCCTCAGCTCCGAGGCCTCACGGCGCTGGAGTTGGCGGAGCAGGGTTTCAAGGTCGAGCACGGGGACTCCCGGTCAGAGCTGGTCGACGAGGTCGGGCAGGAGCTGGAGGTCCGGCTGCATCACGATCTCGATGCGGCGGTTGAGGGCGCGGCCTTCGGGGGAGCCGTTGTCGGCCCGGGGCTGGTGCTCGCCGTAGCCCGCGGCGCTCACGTTCGCCGGCGCCATGCCCCGGGCCACGAAGAGGTCGACGACGGAGACGGCGCGGGCTGTCGACAGGTCCCAGTTGGACGGAAAGCGCGGCGTCTTGATGGGCACGTTGTCCGTGTGGCCCTCGATCTGGAAGCTGCGGTCGGGGAAGTTGCTGAGGGCGCGGGCGACATCGGCCAGCGTCTCTTCGCCCAGGGGGCTGAGCTTGGCGCTGCCGGAGGGAAAGAGGATGTCCTGCTTGAGGTCGATGACCAGGCGGCCGCGGGCGATGCGAACCGCCAGCTTTCCGGCGTCGATCATCGACGCAAGCTCCTCCTTGATGCGGCGGTAGATGGCGTCCCGCGCTTCAGCGGCCTTCTGCCGCTCCCGGGCCTCGGCGAGGGCGCGGCGGGACTCGGCCAGCATCGTGGCGATCTCCTCGTTCTCCTCAACCAGCTCCCGCTGCCCCTCGGCGGCGCCGTCCAGCTGCGCGCGCAGGGTCTGGTTGTCCGCCAGCACGCGGTCCCGCGCGAGGGCCAGGGCGTCGAGCTGGCTGCGGCACTCGGTGATCACGCCGTCGAGCTCGGTCGCGCGGTCGGCGCAGGACTGCACATCACCGACGGAGGCCGTCAGGGCGTCCTGGGCCTCCGCGATGGCATCCAGGGCGGCCTGGTGGATGTCCTTGCGGATGCCGCAGCCGCTGAGCAGGACCAGGAAGGCGATGCCGAGCAGCAGGGCCCGGGGGAAGATGCGGATGGACAGGGACGACTCCAGACAGGGGGGGCAGCCAAGCGAGGTGGATCATACCGGAGCCCGGCCTGATCCTCGCGGGGCTCTGCCAGGAGGCCTCCTGACCCGACCGGCGGCCCGCTCCGATCCCACCGTGCAGCAGCCCGACTCCGCCTTGACCCCCCCTGGGGCGGGCCCCATGCTGCCCCTTCGGAGGTCCCATGCGCTCGCTGACCCTGCTGTTTGCCCTGCTGATCGTCACCCCCGCTGCGGCCGAGGACATCGCGCTGCCCGCCGGCGTGACCTGGTGCCAGGACCGGGCCGGCGCGCTGGCCGCCTTCGAGGACGTGAACGAGCTGAGCGAGGACATGGTCGACGCGTCGGGCCGGTTCGCGGGGGTCGACGGCTTCTTCCGCCTGGTCTTCGAGGGGGAGAAGCTGCTGAGCATGCGCTTCCGCTTCTTCGAGGACGCCGCGGACAACAAGAAGGTGGCGGCGGCGCTGGAGAAGCAGCTCGGCCCCGGTGAGGTGGGCAGCCGCGCCACGGTCTGGAAGCCCGGCGGCGGCCAGAAGATCAGCTACAAGGGCCAGTCCGAGCAGATGTACGTGGAGTTCGAGGTCCCCATGGAGCGCTGCACCGGCGCGGCCCTGCCCATGGAGGCCACGGCGCAGGAGAAGGCGGACCTCAAGTCGGTCGAGAAGTCCCAGAACCCCGCGTTCGACCCCTACTCCATGGACACGGACCCGGAGAAGCAGCTCGTCGAGAACAAGAAGAAGAAGGCCGAAGAGAAGAAGAAGGCCGAAGAGAAGAAGAAGGACGAGGACGTCGGCGACAAGGACATCGACTGGTAGCGGCCCGACCGCCGCCCTCCGTCAGCCCTTGCGCGCCATGAAGTCGGCCATGAAGTCGACCAGCGCCAGCACCGACTCCTCACGGACCGCGTTGTAGATCGACGCACGCAGGCCGCCCACCGAGCGGTGGCCCTTGAGCCCGTCCAGCCCCGCCGCCGCGCTCTCCTGCACGAACAGCCGATCCAGATCCTTCGACGGGGTGCGGAACGTGACGTTCATGGACGAGCGGCTCGTGGGCACGGCGTGGCCCGTGTAGAAGCCGCCGGACCCGTCGACCACGCGGTAGATCGACTCCGCCTTGCGGTCGTTGATCGCGCTCATCGCCGGCACCCCGCCCTGCTCCAGCAGGTACGCCGCCACCAGGCCCACCATGTAGATGGCGAAGGTGGGGGGCGTGTTGAGCATGGAGTCCTTCGCGGCCACCTTGCGGTAGTTCATGGTCTCCGGCAGCTGGTCGCCCGACCGCGCCAGCAGGTCGTCCCGGACGATCACCACGGTGACCCCCGCGGGCCCCATGTTCTTCTGGGCGCCGGCGTAGATCAGCGCGTAGCGGGAGACGTCCACGGTCCGGCTGAGGATGTCCGAAGACATGTCGCAGACCAGGGGCGCGCCCTTGCTGTCGGGCAGGTGGTGGTACTGCGTGCCGTAGATCGTGTTGTTGCTGGTGAAGTGCAGGTAGGCGGCGTCGGGCGATCCCACCGCCTCTTCGGGCCGGGGCACGCTGCGGTAGCCAGAGTCTCGGCTGGACCACAGGCACTCGGTGCGGCCGATCTTGCCCGCCTCCTCCAGAGCGCCCGAGGCCCAGGTGCCCGTGTCGATGTACTGGGCCAGGCCGTCGCCCAGCAGGTTCATGGGGACCATGGCGAACTGCCCGCGCGCCCCGCCCTGCATGTAGAGCACCCGGTAGTTGTCCGGGATCCCCAGGAGGCTGCGCAGGTCGGCCGTGACCTGGGCGTGCACCGCCTCGTAGATGGGGCCGCGGTGGCTCATCTCCATCAGCGACATGCCGCTGCCGGCGAAGTCGACGAGATCGGCCTGGGCGCGCTCGAGCACCGGCAGGGGGAGGGCGCCGGGGCCGGCGGAGAAGTTGTGGATGCGGTGGGTCATGAGCGGGCTCCGAGGGCGGCGAGGTTGATGGCCAGGATGTCCGGGCAGCCGGCGGCGATGCGCTCCAGCACCCCGTGCTCCGGGGGGCGGTCGATGGCGACGCGGGCGATGCAGGCGCGGCCGCCGTCGAAGACGATGTTCTCGGTCTCCTCGGCGTTGATCTGGGCGTCCTTGAGGGCCGAGAAGACGTGGGACAGCACGCCGACGCGGTTGAGGTGCCGCACGACGAGCACGTGGCTGGCCGGGCGGCGCTCGGTGACGTTGACGACGTGGGGGACCGGGCTCCCGTCGGCGTAGGCCCTCACGATCCTGGCGGCCTCGGCGGCGACCGCGTCCTGGGCCTGCTCCGTGGAGGCGCCGATGTGCGGCGTGGCGATGACCGACGGCGAGCGCAGCAGGGCGGAATCGACGTCGCCGGCCTTGCCCTCGCCCTCGCCGCGGAAGACGTCCACCGCGGCCCGCAGCCCCTTGTCGTCGATGGCGGACAGGAGGGCGGCCTCGTCGACGAGCTCGGCCCGGGACGTGTTGAGGAAGAACGCGCCCGGCTTCAGCGCGCCGAAGAACTCGGGCCCGGCCAGGCCGCGGGTCTCCGCCGTGGCCGGCAGGTGCAGGGTGACGGCGTCGCACTGGGGCAGGAGCTCCGCCAGCGTGCCGTCCCAGTAGGTGGCACCCGCCGCCGTGACCTCCGCGCGGGCCGACTCACCCCGGTCCCAGACCAGGACGCGCATGTCCATCGCCACCGCGCGCCGAGCCACCGCGACGCCGATGCGTCCGCCCCCCAGCACGCCGAGGGTCCGGCCGGCCAGGCCCTCCGCCTTGCTGTACTCGCCCTTGCACCAGCGCCCGGCGCGGAGCTCGGCCACCGCGTCGGGGATGCGGCGGTCCAGGCTGACGAGCAGGCCGATCGCCAGCTCCGCTACCGCAAGGCTGTTCTTGCCCGGGCAGTTGGCGACGTAGATGCCGGACGCCGCAGCGCTGGCCACGTCGATGGTGTTCACGCCGGCCCCCGCGCGCACCACCAGGCCCAGGCTGCCCACGGCCAGGTGGGAGGCGTCCACCTCCGTGCTGCGGACCACCAGCACCTCCGGACGGAACTCCTGCAGGGCGGCCAGCAGCGTGTCGCCGCTGGCGGAGGGCTGCAGGCGGACCTCCATGCCCGCGGTCTGCAGGCTGATGACGGCGTGGTCGGGCAACTTGTCGGCGATGAGGACGCGCACGGCGACTCCGGATCAGATGCGGTGGAGGAAGAGGCCGGAGCGGAGCTTCGGTTCGAACCAGGTGGACTTCGGCGGCATGATCTCGCCCGCGTCGGCTACGGCGAAGAGCTCGGCGAGGGAGGTGGGGAACATGGAGAAGGCCACGCCGTCGATCGCGTCGGCCCGGCGCTCCAGCTCGACTGTGCCCCGGGAGCCGCCCACGAAGTCGATGCGGGCGTCGGTGCGGGGGTCCTCGATGCCGAAGACGGGCGCCAGCACCTGGTCCTGGAGCAGCGCGCAGTCGAGCTGATCGACCACGCCCCCGCCCTGCGGGTCCATGCGCAGGCCGTACCAGCGCCCGCCGCCGTAGACGCAGACGTCGTGGTGCTGGGCGGGCGTCGCCGAGTCCACCGGCTGCAGCGGGAAGCGCTCACCGATGGCCGCCAGGGCCTGCTCCACCGTGCGCCCGCCCAGGTCGGTGACCACGCGGTTGTAGGGGAGGATGGTCAGCTCGGAGTCGGGGAAGACCACGGACATCACGCGGTGGCAGGGGGCGCCGTCGTCCCGGCTCGATCCGAGCTCAGCGCGGGCCCGCGACGCCGACTTGGCGCGGTGGTGTCCGTCGGCGACGTACAGCATCGGCACCGCCTCGAAGGCGGCGGAGAGGGCGTCGGCGTCGGGCACCGCCCAGACCTCATGGCGGACGCCGTCGACGGCCACGAAGTCGAAGAGTGCGTCGCCCTGGGTGATCCCCTGGACCGCGGCGTCGATCTCGGGGCGCGCGCGGTACGCCAGGAAGATCGGCTCCGCCTGGCAGCGCATGGTGACGACGTGCCGGGTGCGATCGTCCTCCTTCGCCTGCCGGGTGCGCTCGTGGATGGCGATGAGGCCGTCGTCGTACTCGTCCACGCTGCAGCCGCCCAGCACCCCGGTCTGGCTGCGGCCGTCCTGGGTCAGGCGGTACACGAACAGCGCCGGGCCCTGGCTGGCCTCGTAGGGGACCTCGTCGATCCAGCGCTGCAGGTTGGCGGCCGCGGCAGCGTAGAC
>CALCXL010000233.1 GCA_937907595.1 uncultured Pseudomonadota bacterium | reverse complement strand
CGAGGCGACGTCGACCGCGCGCGGGAGGTCCTGAGCGAGGCGTCGGGTCTGGGCGAGCCGGTCTTGAACGGCCTCCCGGGCGCGTGATGGCGGCGTCCCTCGCCGCGCGCATCCGGGGCGCGATCTTCGGGGCCGCCGTCGGCGACGCCCTGGGCCACCCCACCGAGTTCCAGAGTACGGAGACGATCCGGCTCATCCACGGCCCCGACGGGGTGCGCGGCTACGCCCTGTACTGGGATGGGCCCGACGGCCGCTACGCGCCCTTCACCGACGACACCCAGATGAGCGAGTGCGTGCTGGAGTCGCTGCTCGCGGCGCGGGCGGGGGGCTGGGACCTGGACGCGGCCATGGAGGACCTCAGCGAGCGCTTCGTCCGCTGGTCGCGGGAGCCCCGGGGCGGCCACCGCGGGCCGGGGAACGCCTGCCTGGCCGGTTGCCGCGCGCTGGAGGGCGGCGCGGTGTGGCGGGAAGCGGGCGGGCCGACGGCGGGAGGCTGCGGCTCGGTGATGCGGGCCTGGCCCATGGGCCTGGTGTTCTGGCGGGACCCCGTGGAGGCCGAGCGCTGGGCTGTGGCGCAGTCCCTGCCGACGCACCGCGATCCCATCGCCCTGGCCGCGTCGGCAGCGATCGCCGTGGGCGTGGCGTGGATCCTGGCCGATCACCCCCTGCCGGCGGTGCTCCGGGCGATGAAGGACGCGGCAGCGCGCTACGACCAGCGGACCGCCGGGATGATGGGCCGCGCGCTTGCGGAGGCCCAGGGCGACGCGCCGGTGGACGACGTGCTCGATCGGCTGCGCGGCTGGGCCGCTCACGAGGCGATCGCCGCGGGCCTGTTCCTCTTCGTCCGCTTCCTCGAGCAACCGGCGGAGGGCCTGCTGGCCGGAGCGAACGCCCCGGGGGACAGCGACTCCCTGGCCTCCATCGCCGGCGCGCTGCTCGGGGCCTGGCACGGGATCGATGCGCTGCCGCCGGAGTGGCGGGCCGACGTCGAGCGGCCGGCCGATCTCGAGCGGCTGGCGGCCGGCGTCATCGCTCTGAACGAGTAGGCCAGCGCTCTTCGGGGCCGGGGAGCGCCGAACGAATCGCCCCGGGCGTCCTCCCGCGCGATCTCCCTCGAACGCCCCCCTGGCCCGGTTCGGCTCGCCGGCGGGATGCCGGCTGCATCGGGGGCGTGCACCGTCGTCGAAGAAGATTTCTTTCTGTGAAGACAATAGCTTTCAATTTTGTTTGAAACTTTTGAAGATGGGTCTGCGCCGGTGCGTGGTCCCGAGAGGAATCGCGTGGCGCTCGGGCCGATCCACCTTGGTTCCCAGGGGATCCGGTGGTAATCACGCGGCCCCGCCGCCAAGCCGGCGCGCGGGCAGGAGGTTTCATGGTCTGGACGGACGACCGCGCCCCCCTCGGCGCATGGAGCGGCGCGATCCCTGCGCTGCGCCGCGGCGCTCCTGCGCTGGCGTCGGCGTTGTCGGATCTGGCGAAGCCGCTGCACGTGGTTCGGGACGGGGCGGAGCTGGCCGTCGCCACCTCTGGCCAGGTCACGCCCGGGCGCCGACCGGGCCCCTCGGACCGGCCGCTGTTGGGCTGGGCTCCCGCGTTGCTGCCGCACCAGTTGGGGGATCCCCGATTCTGCGCCGACCACGGGGTGCGCTACGCCCTGGTGGGCGGCGCCATGGCCAACGCCATCGCGTCGGAGGACTACGTGGAGGCCCTCGCGCGCGCGGGCTTCCTGGGCTTCTTCGGCGCCGCCGGCCCCGCCCTGCCCCGCATCGAGGCCGCGCTGGATCGGCTGATGGCCCTGGGCCTGCCCGTCGGCTTCAACCTCATCCACAGCCCCGACGAGCCCGAGCACGAGGCCGCCACGGTGGACCTGTACCTGCGGCGCGGAGTGCGCACGATCAGCGCGTCGGCCTACCTGGACGTGACCCTGCCCGTGGTGCGCTTTCGGGCCGCCGGCCTGCGCCTCGAGGGCGACCGCGTCGTCGCCGACCACCGCATCCTGGCCAAGGTCTCCCGCACGGAGGTCGCCCGCCGCTTCCTGAGCCCGGCGCCTCCGCGCATGCTGGCGGAGCTGGTCGAGCGGGGGCAGATCACCGCCGAGCAGGCTCGCCTGGCCGCGCGGGTGCCCCTGGCCGAGGACATCACCGGGGAGGCGGACTCCGGCGGCCACACGGACAACCGGCCCCTGGTGGTGCTGCTGCCCGAGCTGCTGGCCCTGCGGGATCGCATCACCGCCGAGCAGGGCTACGAGCATGCCCCGCGCGTGGGCGCCGCCGGCGGGATCGCGACCCCGGCCTCGGCCGCCGCCGCCTTCGCCATGGGCGCGGCCTACGTCGTCACGGGTTCGGTGAACCAGAGCTGCCGCGAGGCGGGCACGTCGGACCTGGTGCGGGAGATGCTGGCCCAGGCCACGCCCTCGGACGTCACGATGGCCCCCGCGGCCGACATGTTCGAGATGGGCGTGCAGGTCCAGGTGCTCAGCAAGGGCACGCTGTTCGCGGTGCGCGCGCGCCGGCTGTACGACCTCTACAAGCGGCACGGCGCCCTCGAGGAGCTGTCGGAAGCAGACCGTGGCTTCCTGGAGGCCTCGGTCTTCAAGACCGATCTGGAGACCGCGTGGAAGCAGACCGCGGCCTTCTGGACCGATCGCGATCCCACCCGGCTGGAGCGCGCTCTGGGGGACCCCAAGGACCGCATGGCCCTGCTCTTCCGCAGCTACCTGGGCCAGGCGAGCCGTTGGGCCAACGCCGGGGTCGCCGACCGCCGCCTGGACTTCCAGATCTGGTGCGGGCCGGCCATGGGCGCCTTCAACGAATGGGCCCAGGGCAGCCCCCTGGAAGCCTGGGACCAGCGCGACATCGTGACGGTGTCCCGCAACCTCCTGGCCGGTGCGGCTGCGCTGGCGCGGGCCGGAGCCTTGCGCGCACAGGGCCTGGATCTGCCGTCGGGCGGCGATCGCGTCGCGCCCCTGGGCCCTGAGGCCATCGCGGGCCGCTTCGCCGAGTGGGAGTCGACCCCCCCGGCCGGGCTGCGCGAGGCCGTGGTGGAGGCCCCGACCGCCTCCCGTCGCACGGCGGACGATCCCATCGCCATCGTCGGCATGGGCTGCCTCTTCCCCAAGGCCCCGGACCTGCAGGCCTTCTGGCACCTGCTGCGCACGGGCGTCGACGCCGTCACCGACGTGCCCGCCTCCCACTGGAGCCTGGCCGACTACGGCGACGCGGACCCCTCCAGCCCCGATCGCACCTACGGCGTGCGCGGCGCGTTCCTGGACCCGGTGGACTTCGACCCCACCGAGTTCGGCATCCCGCCCAACATCCTGGAGGCCACGGACACGTCGCAGCTCCTGGGCCTCCTGGTGGCGCAGCAGGCCCTGGCCGACGCGGGCTACCCGGTGGAGGGGAGCTGGGACCGCAGCCGCGCCTCGGTGGTGCTCGGTGTCACGGGCACCCAGGAGCTGGTGATCAACCTCGGCGCGCGCCTGGGGCACCCCCGCTGG
>CALCXL010000232.1 GCA_937907595.1 uncultured Pseudomonadota bacterium | reverse complement strand
CACCACCACCCAGGCCCCGAACAGCACCGTGGAGGCGGCCAGGAAGGCCCCCTTCGTGCCCTGGCGCGCCAGCCAGAAGCCCGCCCAGGACGTGGCCGCCACCCCGCCCAGCTGGTAGCAGGTGCCCCACAGGCCCATCAACGTCCCGCGCTCGGCGCGGCGGGTCCATCTCCCGATCGTGCCCACCACGCTGGGCCAGCCCGTCGCCTGGGCCAGGCCGTTGACGAACATGAACACGAACAGCGTCCAGTAGTTGTTCGCGAACGCGAACATGAGGTTGCAGCCGATGGAGACGGCCATGCCCACCAGCAGCACCACCCGCGCGCCCCGGCGCTGCCCCACCCCGGCGGAGAGGAACTGGCCCAGGGTGTAGGCCACCAGGTAGGCGGTGCCGATCTCGCCCAGCTGGGCCGTGTCCAGGGACAGGTCCTCGGCCAGGGTCCTCTTGGCGACGTAGAAGGGCTTCCGGCAGAAGTAGAGGCCGGCGTAGGCCAGCCACGTGCTCGTCAGGATCTTCATGCGCCAGGCGCGCAGCGCCGCCGCGTTCGAGCTTTCTTCCCCTGCCACGGATCCTCCCAGGTCGGTCGGAGTGAACCATCGGCGCACCGCGTCGTAAAGGCCACGGCAGGCTTCGGCGGCGGCCTGTCACGGGTCGGGGCGGTTCACGGGCGCCGAGGCCGGGAACTCAAGCGCTGCGCAGGGCCTCGAAGAAGCCGGGCTCCAGGTCCCGGTAGTCCACGATCGCCCGAGCGCTCAGATCCCGGGCCTGCTCGGGCGCCGCGGAGCGCAGCAGGACGGCGACGGAGCGCATGCCGGCCGCCTTCGCCCCCCGCAGGCCCGCCAGGCTGTCCTCGAAGACCAGCGTGCGGGCCGGCGCGATCCCGAGGCGCTCGGCGGCGAGCAGGAAGATCTCCGGATCGGGCTTGCTGCGCTGGATGTCGTCGGCCGTGACCACCGCGTCGAACACGTCGACGAAGCCCTCGCGGTCAAGCAGCGAGCGGGCCGACTCCCCGTTGCTGGAGGTGGCCAGGGCCAGGGGCAGGCCCGCCGCCTTCGCCGCCTTCAGCGCGTCGACGACCCCGGGCACCGGAACCGGGGGGCTGCCGCACCACAGCGCGTGCCAGCCGCGGTGCAGCAGCTCGGGGGTGCAGCGACCCTGGAGGGAGGGGTGGCGATCGAGCAGCGTCGCCGCGATCTGCGCCCAGGTGACCCCGTGCAGCTCGGTGTCGTCCACCGAGTCGGTGGGCAGGCCCGCGTCGCGCAGCAGGTCGTCGACCAGGACGCGTGTCAGGTGCTCGGAGTCGACCAGGGTGCCGTCCATGTCGAAGACCAGGGCGTCGACGTCGCGGATCATGAGGGGGCTCCGGGCTGATGGCGGTGCCAGGGCGGCGACTCGGGGGGCAGCGGCTCGACCCCGCGCAGGAGGTCGGCCGCCTTCTCGGCGATCATCATCACCGGCGCGTAGATGTTGGCGTTGGTGACGTGGGGCATGACCGACGCGTCCACCACCGCCAGGCCCTGAACGCCGTGCACGGCCAGGGTGTCCGGGTGCACCACGGAGTCGGGGCCGGTGCCCATGCGGCAGGTGCAGGAGGGGTGCAGGGCGGTCTCCGCGTCCCGGGCCACCCACTCCAGGATCTGGGCGTCGCTCCGCACGGCCGGGCCCGGCGAGATCTCCCCGGCGCTGTAGGGCGCCAGGGCCGGCTGCCCCAGGAGGTCGCGCACGGCGTGGATCGTCTCCACCCACTCGCGGCGGTCCTGCTCCGTGGACAGGTAGTTGAAGAGCAGGCTGGGGTGCTCCCGGGGGTCCCGGCTCCGGATCCGCAGGCGGCCGCGGGCGTCGGAGTTCATGGGGCCCGCGTGCACCTGGAAGCCGTGGGCCTGGGCCGGCGCGCTGCCGTCGTAGCGAATGGCCAGGGGCAGGAAGTGCAGCTGCACGTTGGGGTAGGCCACGTCCTCGTTGCTGCGCAGGAACCCGCCGGCCTCGAAGTGGTTGGTGGCTGCGGGGCCCGAGCGGTGGAACAGCCAGCGGTAGCCCAGGGCCGGCTTGCGCCACCACTTCAGCGCCGGCTGCATGGAGACCGGCTGGCTGCAGGCGTGCTGGACGTAGACCTCCAGGTGGTCCTGCAGGTTCTCCCCCACGCCGGGGAGGTCGGCGACGACGTCGATGTCCAGGGATCGCAGCAGATCGGCGGGGCCCACCCCGGAGAGCTGGAGCAGCTGCGGGGAGTTGATGGCGCCGCCGCAGAGCACGATCTGATCGCCCCTCGCGCTCCGCCGGGACCGCCCTCCCTGCAGGTACTCCACCCCCACCGCGCGCGTGCCCTCGAAGAGCACCTGGCTGGCCAGCACGCCGCAGCGCACCTCGAGGTTGGGTCGGGAGGCCACCGGGTGCAGGTAGGCCCGGGCAGCGCTGAGGCGTCGGCCGCGGCGGATGTTGCGGTCGAAGGGGGCGACGCCCTCCTGCCGGGCGCCGTTGAGGTCGTCGACGCGCTGCAGGCCGGCCTCCTGCGCCGCCTGGAAGAAGGCCTGGAACAGCGGGTTGGTGGAGGGCCCAATCTCCAGCTCCAGGGGCCCCGAGCGGCCGCGGAAGGCGTCGTCCCCGCCCGCCCGGGTCTCCGATCGCTTGAAGTAAGGCAGGCAGTGGGCGAAGTCCCAGCGCTCCAGGCCCGGCTCCTGCGCCCACTTCTCGAAGTCCATGGGGTTGCCGCGCAGGAAGATCATCCCGTTGATGGAGCTGCTGCCCCCCAGGATCCGACCGCGCGCGTGGCTGACCTGGCGGCCGCCCATGAAGGGCTCGGGGTCGCTGCGGTAGCGCCAGTCGTAGCGGGGGTTCCCGATGGGGATGCTGAGCGCCGCGGGCATGTGGATGAAGATGTCCCACAGCGCGTCCGGGCGGCCCGCCTCCAGCACCAACACCGATCGGTCCGGGTCCTCGCTCAGCCGCGCCGCCAGGGCGCAGCCGGCGGAGCCGCCACCGACGATGATCGTGTCGAAGGATCGATCCAGGGGCTTCACGGAGGCGCTTCTAGCAAAGTGGGCGGGGGCGCGGGCGGCGCGGCACCGGCGGCCTCGCGGGCCTCCTCCTCGGCCAGGTCCAGGGTGTCGACGAAGCCGCGCCAGCGGGAGACCACCCGGTCGGGTTGGTCCCACTGCACCCAGTGGCCGGCCTCGGCGAAGACCTCGACCTCGCAGGGGCCGGGCACCACCTCCTCGCAGGAGAGCGGGGCCTGACGGGGGTAGAGGTAGCTGTCCTTCTCCCCCCAGAGGAGCAGCACCGGCAGGGGGACGGGCCCCGCGGACGCGAGGACGTCGGCGGTGGCGGCGCGGTCGCGCTTGAGCTGCTGGTAGTACCGCAGGGGCGGGCGCCAGTCCGAGGCGTGGCGGAAGGTGCGCGCGTAGACGTCCAGGTGCTCGTCGGTGAGCACCTCGGGGTGGACCAGTTCGGCCCGGTAGATCGCGCCCAGGCGCCCTCGGGGCAGGCCCGCGAGCGCGGCGGCCACCCCCGGTCGGGCCAGGGCGTCCTGGTAGCTGGCCCGCTTCTTCTGCTCGGCGTCCAACTCCAGGAACCGCGCCCAGGCCCGCGGGTGGGGCACGGAGATCGCGGTCCATGAGCGCAGGTGCTCAGCGTGGTTGGTGGCCACCCACCAGCCCAGGGCGGCGCCCCAGTCGTGGCCGATGAGGTCGACGCGGGTGTCCGCGGG
>CALCXL010000231.1 GCA_937907595.1 uncultured Pseudomonadota bacterium | reverse complement strand
GGCCAGTCGCTTCCTGGGGCCCCTGCGCCCCCAGGCCGACGCCGGCCTGCCTCCCCTGCTGGAGGACCTCCTGGGCTCGGCCGCCGCCGGGAACCGGGACCGGGCCTTCCGTCTGCTCGTGGGGGCCGGGGTCGTGTTCCGCGGACAGATCGCCGCCAACGGCCACGCGGCCTCGACGCTGCCCCGACGCCCCCAGGCCGGCCAGCCGACCTGGCTGCTGGTGGAGCGGCTGACCCCCTGCCCCGTCGGCACGTCCCAGTTCAAGGGCCCGGACGCGATGGGGCGCATGGACGTCCTGATCGAACCCGACTGCCCCGCCGTCGAGGTCGAGGAGGGGGTGCTCGTGCCCCGCGTCCACCGGATCGTCGGCACCCGCCGCCTGGCGTCCTTCCCGGCCAGCGGCGTTCGCCTGCACGCCCCGGGCGTGGCCGAGCCGATCTTGACCGTGCGAGCGCAGCAGGAGGCGTCGAAGCCCGACGATCCCTCCGCGGTGGATCGCGTGGAATTCCCCGAATAGTCCGAATACCCGGTGAGTCCACGGCAACTTGGGCGCCCTCGAAAGTCCAAATTCTCCCAGAAGCACCGAAAAGGGCGCGGGCAGGGCAGGGCTAAGACTCTGATTTTACTGGAGTTTTTCTTGCCAGCCGGGATTCGGTCCGGCATGCTCTTCAGACAGTCGGGCGAAAGAATCGCCAGCGGCAGCGGGGACCAGGAAGGACCTCGCTGCGTGAGCCTCCAGGAGGAAGCAGGCGAGTGGCCGAGAGGCCCCAAGACGCGGCGGGGGGACACGCCCAGGAAGGCGACCCGGGCATCTTGTTCGGATGGGGGCGAGCGGCAAGAGGCCGCTCGCCCCCGTTCGCTTTGGGGCCCCGGAGCGGGATCCGCCGCGTCCCGCGGGCACGGCCGCATGCCTCGGGACCCGTGACCGCGCGCGGACGCTGGTAGCTTGGGCTCCATGCGGCGCGCCGCCCCCCTGCTGGTCGGCCTCCTGGCGGTGCTGCACGTCGCCGCCAACGGCCTGTGGCTGCGCGCGGACGAGGGCATCCAGTTCACCGACGCGGCCTACCACTACACCCAGGTGGTCGAACTGCGCGCCGGCTTGTTCGGCGACGCCGGGGAGCGCGCGGTCTGGGCCGCCCGGGACGACCACCAGCGCTACGGCGAGCTTTGGTACTACGTCGCCGTGGGGGTCGGCGCCGCGACCGGCCTGGAGCCCGCCCGCCTGCTCCTGGGCCTGTCGATCCTGCTGTGGCCCCTGCTCCTCTTCGCGGCGTTCCGGCTGGGCGCGGAGCTCGCGCCTCCTCAACGGCGCACGCTCGGCGGGCTGCTCTCGGCCGCGCTGGCCGGCGCCCTCCCCGGCCTCTTCAACTACACGCGGGTCTTCGTCCTCGACATCCCCCTGGCGGTGGCCGTGGCCTGGTCCATCGTCGGCCTGTTGCGGGTGCTCCGAGCGGAGCAGGAGGGGCGATCGAGCCGATGGGCCTGGGCCCTGGCCGGGGCCGCCGCGCTGGCGGGGCTGGCGGTCAAGGTCAACGCCGTCGCCTTCCTGGCGGGGCCCTTCCTGGTCGCCGCCCGCCCCGTCTGGCGTCGCCGCTGGGCGTCAGATCGGCGCGCTGTCCTGCGATCGCTCGGACTCGTCGGCCTGGGCGCGGCGGGGATCGGCGCCTGGCTGGCCTGGAGCCACCGCCTGGACGCCGTGCTGCAGACCGCGCGGGAGGCCACCTGGCCGGGCAAGGCCCTGGACTACGCCGCCGCCGGCTCCCTGGGCGCCTGGCCCGGCGACTGGGCGCGCGCCGCCTGGGGCCAGTCGTGGGAGGTGGCCTACTTCACCACCCTGCAGTCGTTCTCCCCTCCCCTGCTCCTGGCGACGGCCGCGGCCGGGCTGTGGTTCTTCGCCCGGCGCCGCGGCTGCCAGGACCCCCTCGCCCACGCCCAGCGCGCGCTCGTCTTCGGCTGGCTGATCGTGCCGCTCCTCGGGGTGACGATCGTCCTGCGCGGCCTCTACGACGAGCGCTACCTGCTGCCCCTGCTGCCCTCGGCCGCGGCGGTGATCGCCTGCGCGGTGGCTGAGATCCCCCGCCGCCTGCCCCGCTGGGCCCTGGCCGGCGCGCTGCTCGCGGGCGCAGCGCTCAACTTCCTGTGGATCTCCTTCGACCTGCTGCCCACGACCCGCCCCCTGCTCTGCGCCACCGTGCCCGGCTGGGCGGCGACCGACCGCGTCGATCGCTCGCTGTGGCTCTGCGCCGGCTACCCCGACTACCAGTTCCTGGATCGCCCCACGGAGCCCACCTGGGGCGACTGGCCCCTGTCGGAGATGGACCAGAGCCTCTTCCCCACCCGCAACGCCC
>CALCXL010000230.1 GCA_937907595.1 uncultured Pseudomonadota bacterium | reverse complement strand
TCGCTGACGTGGAAGGAGGGGGACTTCTCGCTGTGAAAGGGGCAGAGGCCGGTCCAGCTGCTGCCGCGGCGCTTGAGGGGCACGTGGCGACGCACCAGCTCCACCATGGCGGTGGAGTCGGCGACCTCGCGGACCAGCTCTCGGGGAAACTGCGGCACGGGCGGAGTCTACGGAATCCGGGGGCCGGGGGAGGGCCTTTTGGGCGGCGATCGATCCGGGGTCCGTTCGCCGCTGCTGCGTCGCCCCCGGGCCGCCCGCAGGGTGTCCCAGGAGGCTCCTCTCAGTCGTCCTGCGCCCGCCGCTCCACCTTCGCGCCCAGGCCGGCCAGCTTCTCTTCGATGGCCTCGTAGCCCCGGTCCAGGTGGTAGATGCGACGCACCTCCGTGGTGCCCTTCGCGGCCAGCCCCGCGATGACCAGGGTGGCCGAGGCCCGCAGGTCCGTCGCCATCACGCTGGCGCCGTGCAGCTCCGGCACCCCGCGCACGAAGGCGGTGTTGCCGCGGGTGCGGATGTCCGCCCCCATGCGGGACAGCTCGGGCACGTGCATGAAGCGGTTCTCGAACACGGTCTCGGAGATGGTGCTGCCCCCGCTGGCCCGCGTCATCAGGGCCATGAACTGCGCCTGCAGGTCGGTGGGGAAGCCGGGGTAGGGCTGGGTGTCGATGTCGACCGCGTGCAGCTCCCCGTGGTGGCGCACGCGCAGGCCTTCGCCCTCGCGGCGGACCTCCACCCCGGCCCGGGCCATCTTGCTGACGACGGCGTCGAGGTGCTCCATGCGCGCGCCCGTCAACAGGACGTCGCCGTGGGTGAGGGCAGCGGCGGCCATGAAGGTGCCGGCCTCGATGCGGTCGGCGATCACCGTGTGGTTCATGGGCCCCAGGGCCTCCTGCCCTTCGATGACGATGACCGACGTGCCGTCGCCGGTGATCTGCGCCCCCATGCTGCGCAGGGCCGTGGCCAGGTCGCAGATCTCCGGCTCCCGCGCGCAGTTCTCCAGGTGGGTGGTGCCGCGCGCGAGGGCTGCGGCCATCAGCGCGTTCTCCGTGCCGCCGACGGTGACGACGTCGAACACGAAGCGCCCGCCCACCAGGCCGCCCTTGGGCGCCGAGGCCTCGATGTAGCCGCTCTTGATCTCCACCGTGGCGCCCATCGCCTCCATGACCCGCAGGTGCTGGTCGACGGGCCGGGTGCCGATGGCGCAGCCGCCGGGCAGGGACACGCGCGCGCGGCCGAAGCGGGCCAGCAAGGGCCCCAGCACCAGCACGGAGGCGCGCATCCGACGCACCAGATCGTAGGACGCCTCCACCGAATGCACGGTGCTGCCGTCGATGAGCACGCTGCGGTCCTCCGCGGTGCTCACCCCCGCGCCCAACTCGATGAGCAGCATCGTGGTGGTGCGGATGTCCGCCAGCCGCGGCAGGTTCCGGATCGTGCTCTTGCCGCTGTGCAGCAGGGAGGCGAAGAGGATCGGCAGGGCCGCGTTCTTCGCTCCGGAGATGCGCACCGCCCCCCGCAGCGGGGAGCCCCCCTCGATGACCAGCTTGTCCATGATGTCTCTCCGCGCGTGGGGTGCCTTGTCAACGCCTCAGCCCCCGCGCCTCTTCCCGGGGCGCGGGGGCTGGTGTCTCGGCGTCAGGCGTCGGGGCTCGCTCCCCCGCGCACGCGGGCTGGGGGGCCAACCCCACGGCCCGAGTGCGCTTGACGGACCGCTAGTAGCAGGCGCGGATCTCGTCGCAGTCGAGCCCGCCGTCGACGCAGGCCGCGATGGCCGCCACCGCGAGGTTGTCCACGCCCGCCTCGCACGCGGCCGTACAGGCGGCGATGTCCACCGCGCTCCAGGTGTCGCAGAAGAAGTCGGCCTCGCTGCACGCCACGACGCACGCGGCGACGACCGTCGCGTCGGGGCCCGTGGCGGCGTCGTCGTCGTCGGCGGCGTCGTCGTCGTTGGGCATGGCGTCGTCGTCGTCGGCCGCGTGCGTCGTCGTCGGCCGCGTCGCCGTCGTTGGCCGCGTCGTCGTCGTCGCCGTTGCCGTTGCCGTCGTCGTTCTCGCAGGTGCCGACGGCGCCCGCGCTCAAGTCGCAGGTCTGGTCCGCGGCGCAGTTGGTGTTGCTGGTGCAGCCGGGCTCGCAGGTGCCGAAGGTGGAGTCGGCGCAGTACTGGCCGGGCTGGCACTCACCGAACTCTCCGCACACGCTGTAGCCGGTGCGCTCCTCCTCGGTGCAGGCCGCGACGAGGGCGGCGAGGGACAGGATCAAGAGCGAAGCGAAGCTGAAGAAACGCACGATGGAGACTCCCGGGGTTGGTTGCGGAGCCGGTGGCCCCGATGTGGGCGGAGAAATTAACACGGTCGGCGCTTGGGGCAGCACCATCGCCCTAGATGTTGATGCGGGAGCTGACGGTGTCCAGGTCCAGGTCCAGCTCGGCGAACGTGCCCACCTGCTCGCGCAGCAGGTCCACCAGGCGGGGGTGCAGGTCCTCCTCCTCGTTGCGGAGCAGGAAGCCGTAGCGGGTCATGGACAGCATGTAGGAGATCCACAGCATCTCCGTGGCGTGCCGCGGACCCGGCGCCACGCTCAGGTCGTCCTCGGGCACCAGCACGCCGTTGTCGCCCCAGCGCAGGCCCAGGCAGGTGTAGAGCACCTCCCCGCCGTCGTCCCACTGCTTGTTGTTGGCCCAGGCGTGGCGGAAGGTCGTCAGGAAGATCACGTAGCGGGCGAGCTGCTGCAGGTCCTCCAGTTCCCCCTCCTGGGGCGTGTCCGTCGACGTGACCGGGCTCACCGATCGGGGGACGCCGCCCACCTCCACCCGCTCGGCGTCCAGGTCCGTGCGCTCGGTGCGCTGGAACCAGGGCGCCTCCTTGCCGACGACGTGGGTGCGCAGGTGCCGGCAAGCGAAGTAGGGCGCCGAGTGCTCCACCAGGTCGTCGCTGAAGCGCTTGACCTCCACCCAATGCTGCACGATCGCGTCGCCGTGCTCGGCGAAGAACCCGCCGATGTAGTC
This sequence comes from uncultured Pseudomonadota bacterium, assembly GCA_937907595.1. Classification (GTDB taxonomy): domain Bacteria; phylum Myxococcota_A; class UBA796; order UBA9615; family UBA9615; genus CALCXL01. Next base: position 1,624 of record CALCXL010000230.1, on the reverse strand, counting down.
GCCCAACAGGTCCCAGAAGAGCTTCGCGGCGCGGGCGTAGTGGTGCTCGTCGGAGATGGGGGGGGCCGGGGCGTAGCCCTTCCAATCGAAGGTGCCCATGAGCTGGGTCAGCCGCTCGTTGATGCCGTCCGACGTCAGCGCGCAGGCCCGCGTGATGTAGCCCGTCGGACCCACCAGGAAGCCGTTGGCCGCGTGGTTGATCAGCACCACCTCGCGCAGGTGCGGGAACAGCAGCCAGCGCAGCGGGTTGAGGCGCAGGTTGCGGTGCGCGGCCAGGCAGTACTGCTCGGCGTTGAGGTGGCATTGGGCCAGGTGGCTGCCCAGCTCGGTGTCCAGCGTGGCGGAGATGCGCGCCAGCCGCTTCGCCGCGTCCCACTCGGGGTCCTGGGGCTCCAGGTCGTGCTTCGTCACCGGCGAGTTGGGCGCCGTGGCCCCGGGCTCGCGCAGGGCCAGCAGGATGCGTACCGGCACCAGCACCCCGTCCTGCAGGGCGAAGCGCACGTCGACGTTGGGCAGCGCGTGCAGGCCGTCGTGCTCGTAGCTGTTCCAGTGGTGGTAGACGCGGTACTGCCCGGGCACGTCGGGGTCCCCGTCCAGGGTGCCGGCCAGCATCCCCTTCATGAAGCGCTCGCCGAAGTAGCGGTCGCCGCGCGTGACGCCGGCCTCGGCGGCCTCCAGGGTCGTGGTCCGGCTGGCGGGGTAGTCCTTCTGGATGGCGGCCAGGGAGAGGTGCTCGTCCGAGCGGGCCAGGTGGCGCCGCTTGATGAGCTCGATGGGGTTGACCGCCTTGAGCATGGCGATGTTGCGCCCCGGCGCGTAGCTGGTGGGGGCGTGGCCCTCTTCGGTGATCAGGACGCGGGGGATGGGGGAGGTCGGGTCGTACTCCCAGTAGGGGATGCGTAGGGTGCCGAAGTCGTAGAGCGACCCCGCGAAGTCGTCGGCGCCGCGCTCGGACCACACGCGCCGCCATCGGTCGAGCACGGTGCCGTCGCGCTTGAAGGTGTGGTGGGGCTCGAAGACCCGCAGCTCCAGATCCGGCAGGTCCATGGGGCCGGCGTCGTCGGGGTCGTAGCGGATGAGGAAGGCGCCGTCGGCGTCGGTGAAGCCCTTGCCCAGGAAGTCGTCGGGGCTGCCGGGGTCCCGATCCCAGAGCTCCACCTTCATGTTGTGCAGGGGCCGGGGGCCATCGGGGCCGTCGTGCTCGAACGCCAGCCGGCCGATCGCCCGCGCGCGCAGGTCCTTGCCCTTCGCCTCCCGGTTGCCCCGCACCTGCTTGACCACCTGCCGGGTGAAGAGCCGCTGGTCGACGGGGGACAGCGCCTCGTACCAGAGCGCCAGCTCCTCGGGCGCGAGCAGCGGCTCCTCCAGGGACTCCCCACCGAACAGCTTTTTCAGGAAACGAAGCACGTCGCCCTCCCTCCAGGGAGGCACGTTACCCAGCGCGACGGCGGGGCGCTGCTTGCCGTATGGTAAGTGACGTCGCCGCCTGGAGTCCCCATGCCCGCCCTGCCTTCGCCGATCCCCGGATCTTCCTTCAAGCAGCTCGCGCGGCTGAGCATGGACCCCTACGGCCTGCTGGAAGAGGCATCCCAGCGCGCCGGCGGTGGGCCCTTCACTCTGCAGC
>CALCXL010000229.1 GCA_937907595.1 uncultured Pseudomonadota bacterium | reverse complement strand
CGCCGAGACTCCCGCCAGGCCCTGCTCAGCACCGACCGCATGGCCCGCTCCCGGCCCGACGACCCCACGCCCGTCGCCGAACGCCTGGCCTTCACCGGCCCCAGCCCCGAGAGCAGCGTCCTGCAGGCCGAAGAGCGCCGCCAACTCCACGAGGCCGTGCACGCCCTCAAGGAGCCGGGCCGGACCATCGTGCGTCTGCACTACGACGACGGCCTGACCTACGACGAGATCGCCGCGCGCACCGGCCTCTCCAAGACCGGCGTGAAGCGCCACCTCAGCGCATCCCGCCTGGCGCTCGCCGCCCGGCTGGGTCGGATGGGGGACCGCCATGACGCTTGACCCCCGCCTGGAGGACCTGGTCGGCCGCTACCCCGACGACCTCAGCGACGCCGAGCTGCTCGAGCTCCACGCCGCGGCCGACGCCGACGCCGAGCTCGAAGCGCTCCTGGAGTCCCTGCTCTTCGCCGACGCCGGCCTGGCCGGGGCGCCCGCCGCCCCCACCGAGCTCAGCGCCGCCGCCCGCCGCCGCCTGGTCGAGCGCCTTGGCACCGACAACGTCCTCCCCGGCCCCGCCTCCTGGTCCGGCACCGAGTCCACCGTCGCCCCCCCGGGTGCGGCCGCCCCTGCAACCGACGCCCCCGTGGCCTGGTCCACCGGCGGCGCCACCCCCTCGGGCTCCGCCGAACCGGCCCCCGGCGCCCCCCAGAAGGAAGCCCCCGTGGCCTGGTCGACGGGCGGCGCCACGCCCTCGGGCTCCGCCAACGAGGGCCCCAGCGCCTGGTCGACGGGCGGCGCAACCCCCTCGGGCTCCGTCGACGCTCCCCCCCCCGGCGTCGTGGACCTCAACGCCGCCCGGCGCCGACGCATGGCCCGTCACCCCGGCGCCCTGACCCTGGCCGCCGTGCTCCTGGTCGCGGTGGGCTTCGTGGTGCGCGACGCCCTCCAGCCGCCGACCGCCGCCTTCACCTTCAAGGGCGACGGCACCGAGGACAGCATCCGGGGCAGCCTCTTTGTGCAAGGCGACGTCCGGCTGCAGGGCGGGGAGCGCCGACCCACGGACCAGCCCCTGACCTTCCGCGCGGTGATGACCGACGCCGCCTCCCTGGCCCTGCTGGAGACCCAGGGCGGGCGCACCTTCGTGGTCTGGCCCGCGCCCGGCCAGGAGTGGAGCGTGCAGCCAGGCACCCACCTGCTGCAGCCGCCGGGCGGCTCCGCCGAGTTCCGGCCGTCGGCCCCGGGCACCGCGCGCTACACGCTGCTCGCTCGACCCGGTCCGTTCGACATTCCCCCTGACCGTGAGGTCAAATCCCCCGAAGCCTTCGGCCTGCAGCACGAGGGCGCGGTCGGCTTGGGCGACGTCGTCGTTCATTGGGAGGAGCCCACCCCGTGATCCGTCTGTTCCTGTCGTTGGTTCTCGCCCTGCCCTCCGCCGCCCTGGCGCAAGGCTCCTTCGGTGCAGGCGGCGACGCCGAACCGGACCCCGACCGGGCCGGCGCCCGCCGCGCCATCGTCGTGGGCATCAACGCCTACGACGACCCCGGCTTCGCCCCCCTGCGCTACGCCCGCAAGGACGCCGAAGCCCTGGCCGCCGTGCTGGCCTCCCCCGACTACGGCGGCTTCGCCTCGGTGGAGCTGGTGGTCGACGGCGACCTCAGCGCGGTCGGCGTCATGAAGCGCCTGACCGCCTGGGAGGCCACCCTGGCCCCCGACGACTTCGCCTTCGTCTACTTCAGCGGCCACGGCACCCGGCAGATCGACGAGAAGAACCGCTCCCGCGTCTTCCTCGCCGCCACGGACACCCGGCGGGACGACCCCGTGGGCAGCGGCATCCCCCTGCAGGCCGCCCAGGAGTTCCTGCAGGGCCTGCCCGCGTCGCGCCGCGCGCTGGTGGTCGACGCCTGCTTCACCGGCGACGGCAAGGTGGACTCCGCCGCCGCCGACAGCGCCGCCCGCGCCGCGGTGGACGACGACCTGGCCTTCTCCGAGCGCTTCAGCGAGAAGGAAGCCCAGCTCTACGCCACCACCTACGGCCGCCCCGCCCTGGAGTCCGAGGCCCTGGGCCACGGCGTCTACACCGCCCAATTCATCGCCGCCCTCAGCGATCGCTTCGACGAGGCCGACATCAACGGCGACCTGGTCGTCTCCGTCGCGGAGGCCCACGACCTGGCCCGCGATCGCACCATGGAGACGACGGCCGCGCTCCAGGTGCCCATGGCCTTCTACAAGGTCGTCGGCCGTGAGCTGCTGATCCTCTCGGGCGATCCGAACTCCCGCAAGCGGGTCGAAGCAGCCCTCGTCGCCGCCTACGACGGCCCCCAGCAGGGCCTCGCCTTCTTCGTCGACGGCCAGGAGAAGGGCGCCTTCCCCCGCACCGTGATGGTCGACCCGGGGCTGCGCACCGTCGAGTTCAAGAATCCAAAGGGCGCCGTCGTCGACCGCGGTCGCTTCCGGTTCAAGAAGGAGGGCCAGTACTCGGTCCAGAACATCCGCGACAGCCTCAACGGCGGCCGCCACCTGCTCGCCGTCGGCTACGCCCACACCTGGACCCCCGGGGAGGCCTACACCGCCGAGGGCGTGCCCAGCGCGTTCGGCCTGCGCCTGGCCTACAGCGTGCGCCCCCCCTCCCGGGTCCCCATGCTCCGCCGCCTGGGCGTGGTGGTCGACGCCGTCTTCGGCCTGTACCCCGAGGGCGCCGACGCCCCCGCCAACCTCGGCCAGGCCCCCATCACCGGCCACGTCGAGGTGGGCGTCGGCCCCGTCATCCGGTTGGACCTCCCCTGGCTGCTCCTCAGCATCCAGCCCCGCGTCGCCCTGGTGCTGCTCGCCCGCAGCGAGGCCCGCCAGCCCTACCTCAACTGGCTGTTCGGCACCGTGGGCGGCACCTTCGCGGTCGGCGTGCGCCCCACCAACCGCTTCAGCGTCCAGGCGCAGTACACCGTGCAGGGCTACAACGCGCCGCTCAAGACGGCCGAGCCCTCGGTCGAATTGAGCCACCGGGTGACGGGCACCGTGGAGATCGGCTTCTGAGCCGCCGCGGCCCCCGCCGCCTCAACGTCCGCTCCCCTGGACTACACTCCGCACGATGACGACAGCGTCGAAGCAAGGCCCGCGCAGCCTGGAGGACCAGCTCACCCGCATCGCCGCGGACGAGCTGATCGTCGACCTGGAGAGCGCCTACCAGAAGGCCGCCCGCCCCGGCGCCGAGTCGCTGATCCGCCGCGCCGCCATCGTCACCGCGCGCACGATCCCCGATCTGGACGACCCCAAGGAGATGGCCGCCGTCGCCGCTGCCCTGCACCTGCGCACCGTCGACCTGCTCGACTTCTGGGAGCCGCTCCTCATCGCCTGCAAGTCCGGCCAGTCCACCGCGCCCCTGCGGGACCTGCGCACTGCCTCCAAGACCGCCCGCACGCTCCAGGCGCTCCTGGAGACCCGCAAGCCCAGCAAGGCCCGCGACGCCGTGCTCCAGAAGGCGACGGAAGCCGCCGAGCGCGTGGAGGACTGGCTGCCCGCCGGCAAGACCTCCTCCGCCACCGCCACCCGCTACGCCCGGGGCGCCTTCGACGAGGACGAGGAGGAGGGCGGCGCGGTCAAGGTGCGCCCCCCGCCCGACCCCAAGGCCCGCAAGGAGCGCCCCGAGTCCCCCCTGCGCCGGATCCTGGGCTGGGCGCTCACGGTGGTGGCCCTGGTGGGCATGGGCTTCGGCGCCTGGCAGGTGGTGCAGAAGCAGACCCCGAAACCCCGGGACGCCGCCTACTTCAACTCCCTGATCTTCGAGGTGGACGACAAGCGCGTGGAGCCCGACGCCGTCGTCTTCACCATGGCTGCGTCCTGGCTGACCAAGCCCCGGGAGGCGCGGGAGGCGGACCTGAGCACCCTGCACGAGCACCTGGAGCGCGAGGGGGTCGATGCGCTGCGCGTGGTCGATCGCAAGGGCGGGGTCCTGGCCAGCGTCGACGTCGACGGCGCCATCACCTGGCAGCGGGAGAAGCTCAACGCCGGAGAGATGCTCACGGTCGGCGACGTGGAGCGCGATCCCATCGGCGAGGTGGAGGCCGCCCCGCCCACGCCGGAGCCCGGGCCCGAGGGCGACCTGGCGAAGCCGATGACCGCCGAAGAGCTCAGGCGGGCTTCTTCACCCTGATCCCCAGCCCCTTGCGGACCAGCACCCGCATGACCCCCGGGGTCGCCTTCGTGCGCATCAACTCGGCCCAGCTGGGGTCCTCGTCGGACCAGCTGCGGTCGATGGGTTCGAAGGCGATGGGCTTGCCGGCCAGCTCCTTGATGCTGCGCGGGCTCACCTCCCGATGCATCAACTCGGCCCAGGTGTCCTCGGACACCGACCGATCCGCCCGGGCCGAGAAGGTGGGCATGTCCTCCGCCCGCCGCCCCTCGAAGCTCTTGAGCCGGCGCATCTGCGCGGTGCCGGTGCTCGCGAACTCGCGCCGGATCTCGCCCACCAGCTGATCGGCCAGCTCCTGCGCGGCCAGGGGGCGAGCCAGGAACAGCGTGAGGTCGTACTCCCGCTCCACCTCGTCGATCTTCGCGGCGGAGACCCCGCCGGCGGGCGCGCCGTAGACGATCGTGATCAGCTTGGGTTGAGCCCGTCGGGCCTGTCGGCACAGCTGCAGTCCGTCGTCCTGGCCGCTCTGCAGCAGACCGGCCACGATCCCCTTGGCCCCGTGCATGCTCACCGCCCGCAGCGCGCCCTGCACCGACTCGGCGCAGATGACGTCGAAGGAGGTGCTGAGCGACGCCTTCAGGATCGCGCGGTAGGACTTGCGGGGCTCGGCGAGGACGATCGTGTGCATGTCTTCTGCATCGGTCGATCCGCCCGCGCCCTGAGCCTCAAATCCCCGCGCTCAGGTGCCCTGCACCCGATCTTCCCGGGTCTCCCAGTACGGCAGCCGGTCCATGCGCGTCTCCAGGAAGCGCGCCAGGCGGTGGAAGTCGGAGC
>CALCXL010000228.1 GCA_937907595.1 uncultured Pseudomonadota bacterium | reverse complement strand
CGCGTCGTAGAGGTTGCCGAACAGGTGACCGCGCACGCGGTAGTACCCGTCCATATCGAACTCGAGCTGGGGACCGCCCTGCCCCAGGGCAGAGGCAGGCACCAGGAGGAACAGCAAGAGCGCCAGTCGTCGCATGCCGGCGACTCTACAACAGGCGCTGCGTCGGCCGTGGGTTCGCGCCCGCTCCGGTGCCCATCGCTACTGGTAGCAGGCGGCCGGCAGGGGGCGCAGGTTCACGTTGGCGATGTTCACCGAGTCGGGCTGCACCACCATGCTGCTCGTGCCCAGCAGGCACAGCGCGTCGTTCTCCTCGGACCAGATGATGTCCCCGCCCGTGGTGGTCAGGCAGTGCGCCTCCGCCTGGGGGATGCCCCAGACCATCAGCGTCTGCTGCTCGCCCGGCTGCACGTTGAGTGCGCCGAAGAGGCCGTCGGCGGAGATGTGCATCTGGCTGCCGTCGGGGCTCTCGTCATCGAAGTACCGCATGCGGTAGCCCGCGGCGCGGGTCACGGTGCCGGTCGCGAAGTCGATGGTGCCCACGGACGCCTCGCCGTTGCCGACCGGGTCCTCGTTGCAGTCCCGGAAGCGGCCTGCAGCGATGCCCAGGCCGTCCAGGGGCTCCACGCCGACCGTCAGGGGCAGCAGCTGGTACGTCTCAAAGGAGACGGAGTTGAAGGTGTTGGCGAAGGGCGCGACGCCGGCCACCGCGATGCCCACCTCGAAGGTCTGGTAGGTCTCCTGGGGGATGAAGTCGGTGTAGATGCGCGCCGCGAAGGGCACGCAGGCCGTGATGTTGTCCCCGTCGACGGTGAACTGGCCCACGGGCGGGTCGATGGCGCTCTGGCCTTCCCAGTCGGGGTTGCCCACCGACGGGTCGTTGTTCAGGAAGATCTCCACGAAGGCGCCGGGCACCGGGATCTCGTCCTGGAAGTCCTCGACCAGGCCCACCAGATCCCCGGTCGTGCCGACGGTCGCCACCGGCAGGTTGCCCACGCAGCTGAAGTCGCCGGTCACGGCCTCCGTGGTGTCGAAGTCTCCCGGGTCCACCGAGGCCGCGTCGTCGTCGTCGGTCGCGTCGTCGTCGTCCGCCGCCGGGCCGTCGCCGCCATCGCAGTCGCTGTCCACCAGGTCGCCCTCGGTGTCCTCGGCGCCGGGGTGGATCGTGTCGTCCGCGTCGTTGCAGTCGTCCGGCGGGGAGTAGCCGTCGCCGTCCTCGTCGCTGCCGCCGGTGGTGCCGCTGGGGCAGCCCACCAGGGCGGTGAGGGCGACGAGGGCCAGGAACATGCGGAAGTGGAGCGTCATCGAATCCCCTGGGAAGGCGCGCAAGTACTTGAATTTCCTGCCGCTTTTCTTTTCAAAGCCGGCGGATTCTAGGGGCGGCTGCCCGCTGCTGTCAAGGGTCCTGAGCGGGCCGCCGGAAGCAACCCGGGCCGATCTTCGTCCCGCCGGGCCGGAATCCGTCCCGGGTTGGTGCGCGACGGCGGCCTTCCGCCTTGACCCCTGCAGCGGTCCATCCCAGGATCGCCCCCCTTCCTGGAGCACCATGCGCACCTGGCCGATCCTGCTGTCGATCCTGCTCGCCGCCCCCGCCGCGGCCGAGCTGCCCCTGCCCATCTACCCGGAGTGCGGTCTGGGCGGTGCCTGCCCCGACGACTACGACCCCTGGGGTGAGTGGGAGCTCGCCTCGGGCCAGCCGGACCAGATCTCCCCTCTTGTCATCGACCCGCGCGAGCGCGAGTTCGGCTCCGGCACCTGGGTCGATCGGGCCTGGAACACCACCACGGGCCGCACGGACGTGATCATCGCCGTCATGGACTCGGGCATCGAGTGGTCCCAGGGCGAGCTGGTCAACAAGTTCTTCCTCAACCGGGCCGAGCTCCCCCTGCCCCAGCTGGCCGATGGCAGCGACTGCGCCGACTACGACTGCAACGGCGACGGCGTCTTCAACATCCGCGACTGGGAGGAGGACCCCCGCGTGTTCATCGACTCGGGCCTGGCCCCCGACGGCGACGGCGACAACATGCTGGACCCCAGCGACCTCATCGCCGCCTTCTCCGACGGCGTGGACGACGACGCCAACGGCTACATCGACGACATCGCGGGCTGGGACTTCTTCTGGAACGACAACAACGCCTACGACGACATCCAGCAGGACGGCTACTCCCACGGCAGCAAGGAGGGCCGCTGGTCCGTGGCGGAAGGCAACGGCGGCGGCGGCTCCATCGGCACCTGCCCCAACTGCATGCTGATGCCCCTGCGCATGGGCGACGGCTTCGTCGCCAACTCCAACGCCTTCGCCAACGGCGCGATCTACGCCGTGGACATGGGTGTCTCGGTGCTCCAGGAGGCGCTGGGAAGCCTGAACAACACCGCGCACACCAAGCAGGCCATCGAGTACTGCTGGAACAACGGCGTCACCATCATCGGCAGCGCGGCCGATGAGACGGCCTGGCACGCCAACATGCCCGGCGCCAACCACCACGTTGTCTACACGAAGGCCATCCGCTTCGACGCCCCGGAGCAGGAGAACACCACGTCGTGGTTCGGCTTCTCCAACTGCACCAACTACGGCGGCCGATCGATGATCAGCTCCCCGGCCGAGGGCTGCAGCTCCGGCGGCGTGGGCCGGGCCTCGGGCATCGCCGGCCTGCTGCACTCCGCCGCGAAGGACGCGCTGGACGCCGGCGTCATCGACCGCCCGCTGACGGCGGGTGAGCTCCAGCAGATCCTCATCGGCAACGTCGACGACATCGCCTTCAACCCCGACGACGACCGGCCGGAGTTCTACCCCTCCCGCGAGGGCTGGGACCGCTTCTTCGGCTACGGCCGCATCAACGCCTTCAAGTCCGTCAGCGTCATCAATGCCGGCGCCATCCCCCCGGAGGCGGACCTGCTGGCCCCCGACTGGTTCCAGACCTTCAACCTGGCCGACGGCGGCATGCTGACCGTCGAGGGTGCCGTGGCTGCGGACCGGGCCTCCTCCTACACCTGGGAGCTCCAGGTGGGCGTGGGCTGGGACCCGGATCCCGACGCCTGGCAGACCGTGGCCGACGGCGCGGGCACCGAGCGCCTGGAGGGCCTGTTGGGCTCGGTGGACATCGCCGCCCTGGCCCTGCCGGCGGCGGTCGCGGTGGACACCTACAACCGCGCGGACACCAACGTCACCAAGGGCAACAAGGTCCACGCCCACGCGGTCACGCTGCGGGTGCAGGTCACGGACGACCAGGGGCGCGTCGGGGAGAACCGCAAGATGATCTTCGTGCAGAACGACCCGAGCCTGCGCACGGGCTTTCCCCGTCGCGTGGCCACCAGTCTGGAGCCCAGCCTGACGCTGACGGACGTCAACGGGGACAGCATCGACGACGTGGTCTGGTTGACGTCGGACGGTGAGCTCTTCGTGGGCGACGGCGACCTGGTGCCGTACCCGGGCTGGCCCGTGCGCTTCCCGCTGATCGACGAGCACGACCCCGACTCGCCCCGGAACCACCGCACCGCGCCCGCCTACACGGACAACAACCTGTCCCCCGAGCAGTCGCACGCCGCCATCGCGACCCCCGCGGTGGGCGACCTGGACGGGGACGGGACGGTGGAGGTGGTGGCGGCCTCGCTCAACGGCTTCATCGCGGCCTGGCACGCGGACGGCACGATGGTGGACGGCTGGCCCTTCCGCATCGACCGCGCCTCCATCGAGGGCATGGTGGGTCCGCAGGAGCAGGTCGAGTCCAACAACTACGACCTGGGCTTCTTCTCTTCCCCGGCCCTCGGCGACTTCGACGAGGACGGCGACCTGGAGATCGTCCTGGGCGGCATGGACGGCCGCCTCTACGTCTTCCACCACGACGGCACCTTCCTGGACGGCTTCCCGGTGGAGCTCCGGGAGACCTACGAGACGTCGCAGGGGCCCAACAGCCACGGCGAGCGGATCATCAGCAGCCCGGCGGTGGGTGACGTGGACGGGGACGGCCACCTGGAGATCGCGATCGGCACCAACCAGAAGACCACGGGCACCTACGGCCTGGGCTACCTGGTCAGCCACGAGGGCGTTGTGGAGGACGGCTGGCCCGTGGCCCTGTTCGGGGCCTACACCAACGCGCTCCCCTACGTCGGCGAGGGGGTGCCCGGCTCGCCCGTCGTCTGCGACGTGGACGGCGACGGCACCATGGAGACGGGCATGCACACCATCGCCGACAGCGGGAAGATCCTGCGCAGCGACGGCACGCAGTACGCCCGGCTGGCCCGCATCGCGCCGGACTTCGGCCGCTTGACGAACACGGCGGAGGACAGCGCGAGCTTCATCATGATCAACAGCGGGGCCTGGGCGGATCTGGACGGGGACGGCACCCCGGACTACCTGATCGGCGCCATGGGCTTCGGCTACGCCACGGGCCTGCTGGACGACGGACGCCGCCACGACCACGACCACCTGCTGGGCGCGTGGAGCGGGGTGGTGGACGACTCCTCCGGCCAGGACAAGATGAACTACCTGGAGGCCTTCCCCCGGATCATGGAGGACCTGCAGTTCTTCCTGAACCCCTCGGTGGTGGACATCGACAACGACGGCCTGCCGGAGGCGATCAACGGCTCGGCTGGGTCGGTGGTGCACGCCTTCAACCGCGACGGGGAGGAGCCCCTGGGCTGGCCCAAGGCCGTCGGCGGCTGGATCCTCAGCTCGCCCACGGTGGGGGACACGGACGGCGACGGCTTCCTGGAGGTCTGGACGGCCACACGCAACGGCGACATCTTCGCCTGGAACACGTCCTCCATCGCGGCCACCGCCAACCGGCAATGGGTCGGGTTCCGCCACGACCCCTGGAACACCGGCAACTGCCACACCCCGCTGCGCAGCTACCCGCTGATCCCACCGGACGTGGAGGACGTGATCGAGGAGGCCTGCGCGGACTGCTCGGCCAGCGCTGCCGGGCCCGGGGGAGGCGTCGCGGCGCTCTCCCTCCTGCTGATCGGCTTCGTGCGCCGCCGGAGCGCCTGATGCGTCGTCTGCTCTCCCTCCTCCCGCTCCTGGCCCTGCTGCTCCCGGCGAGGGCCTCCGCGGAGTTCCCCATGCCGGTGTTCCCCGACTGCGGCACCGGCGGGGACTGCCCCTCGGACTTCGACCCCTGGGGGGACTGGAACCTCAGCTCCATCGTGCCCCCGCAGCTCCCCGACGGCCGGATCCCCGCGGACCAGGTGCCCTTCGGCTCGGGCCTTTGGGCTGATCGCGCCTGGAACCGGGAGGTGGGCGATCCGTCGGTGATCATCGCGGTGCTGGACTCGGGCATCGAGTGGGACCACGGGCAGCTGCTGGAGAAGCACTGGATCAACCGGGCCGAGCTGCCCTTGCCGCAGCTGGCCGACGGCAGCGAGTGCCCCGACTACGACTGCGACGGCAACGGCGTGTTCAACGTGCTGGACTACGCCCTGGACGCCCGCGTGGACCCCGCCTCGGGCATCAACGCCACCACACACCCCGACGCGGTGCTCGACCCCAGCGACCTCATCGCCGCCTTCAGCGACGGCACCGACGCCGACGGCAACGGCTACGTCGACGACATCTCCGGCTGGGACTTCTTCTGGAACGACAACAACCCCTACGACGACACCCGCTACGGGCACGGCACGGGGGAGGCGCGGGACAGCTCGGCCCTGGGCAACGACGCCGGCGGGGACCTGGGCACCTGCCCCAACTGCATGGTGCTCAACCTGCGGGTCAGCGACTCGTTCGTCGCCGACGTGAACAACTTCGCCAGCGCGGTCTTCTACGGCGTCGACATGGGCGCCATGGTCATCCAGGAGGCGCTGGGCGCCCTCAACAACACGCCTCACACGGTCAACGCGATCGAGTACGCCTGGGACCGGGGCCGCATCGTCATCGCCAGCGCGGCGGACGAGACCGCCTACCACCAGAACTACCCGGCCAACAACCACCACACCTACTACACGCACGCCCTGCGCTACGACTCGGACGCGCGGGAGGACGCCACCACCTTCTTCGCCTACTCCAACTGCACCAACCACGGCCCGCGCCTCGTCGCCAGCGCGCCGTCGACGTCCTGCTCATCGGGCGCGGTGGGCGTGAGCTCCGGAGTGGCGGGCCTCATGTACTCGGCCGCCAAGCACGCGCAGGACGCGGGCACCATCAGCGCCCCCCTGACCGGCAACGAGGCCTACCAGGTGATGGCGCAGAGCTACGACGACGTGGACTTCGTCCACCGGGACGACGACCCGGACCTCTACCCCTCCTGGCCGGGCTGGGATCGCTACACCGGCTACGGCCGCCTCAACGCCAAGAAGGTGGTGGACACGGTCCTGGACGGCAACATCCCGCCGGAAGCGGACCTCCTGACGCCTTCGTGGTTCGAGGTCGTGGACCCCGCGAACGGCCCCCTGGACATCCTCGGGCTCGCGGCCGCCTCGCGGTCTTCGGGCTACACCTGGGAGCTGCAGGTGGCCCCCGGCTCCGACCCGCGGGAGGAGACCTTCGAGACGGTCGCGAGCGGGGAGGGGACCGAGCCCACCACCGGCCTGCTGCACCGCCTGGACCTGAGCGCCGTGCCCGTGGACGCCGACGCGAGCCTCGAGCCCTTCTACCCCAGCGATCACAACGTCTCGAAGGAGGACAAGTCCTTCGCCCACGCCGCCACGCTGCGGTTGCAGGTGCGGGACGCCAACGGCCGGCTGGGGGAGATGCGCAAGATGCTGTACCTCCAGACGGACCCCGACGCCCTGCCCGGGTACCCGCGGCGGGGGAGCGAGGGCGGCATCGACGGCAGCCCCACCCTGGTCGACGTCGACGGCGACGGCCGGGACGACGTGGTGTGGAACAGCTCCGAGGGCTGGGTGCACGTCACCGACTGGCAGCTTCAGGAGCTGCCGGGCTGGCCCCAACCGGCCCCCCTGCTGGAGGAGCTGGACCCCGACGACGCCGGCAACCACCTGGGCCAGCCGGCCTTCGCCACGGGGGACGCGCCGGCCGAGCAGCGGCACGCGATCATCGCCACGCCCGCCGTGGGCGACCTGGACGGCGACGGCGTCAACGAGCTGGTGGTGGGCACCCTCAACGGCGCGCTGCTGGCCTGGCACGCTGACGGGACCCCGGTGGACGGCTTTCCCATCTGGCTGGACCGGGACCTGGTCGACGGGGTGACGGACCCCACCAACGTCTACGACTACGGCTTCTTCGCCTCGTCGGCCCTGGGGGATCTGGACGGGGACGGCACGCTCGAGATCGTCTCGGGCGCGATGGACTCGCGGGTCTACGCCCACCACCACGACGGCACGCTGGTCGACGGCTTCCCGGTGGAGCTGCGCACGACCTACACCACCGCCGACGGCGATCGCTCCAACGGCGAGCGGGTGATCAGCTCGCCCGCCCTGGGCGACGTCGACGGCGACGGCACCCTGGAGATCGTGCTCGGCAGCAACGAGAAGACCACCGGCACCTACGGCCTGGCCTACATGGTCCACCACGACGGGCAGCTGGACCCCAACTGGCCCGTGGCCCTCTTCGGCGCCTACACCAACGCGCTCCCCTACGTCGGCGAGGGGGTGCCCGGGGCGCCGACCATGTGCGACGTCGACGGCGACGGGGACCTGGAGATCGCGACCCACACCATTGCGGACAGTGGCAAGATCCTGAACCACGACGGCAGCGAGTACGCCCGGCTGGCCCGGGTCGCCAGCGACTTCGGACCCTCCAGCAACACGTCGGAGGCGGGCGCCAACTTGATCATGATCAACAGCGGCGCCTGGGGGGACATGGACCAGGACGGCACGCCGGACTACCTGATCGGCTCCGCCGGCTTCGATTACGCGCTGGGCCTGCTGGACGACGGCCAGCGCGTGGACCACGACCACCTGCTCTCGGGCTGGTCCGGCGCCTCGGACGAGCCAGGTCGCATGTCGTTTCTGACCGGCTTCCCCCAGGTGATGGAGGACATGCAGTTCTTCCTCAACCCGGGCATCGCCGACCTCGACGGCGACGGCATGCCCGAGGCGATCAACGGCTCGGCCGGCAACGTGGTGCACGCCTTCGACCACACGGGGCAGGAGCCGGTGGGCTGGCCGAAGTTGACCGGGCAGTGGATCCTGGGCTCCCCCGCCATCGGCGACGCGGACGGGGACGGGTACCTGGACGTGTGGGTCGGCACCCGCAGCGGCTTCCTCTACGCCTGGTCCACCGACGCTCTCGCCTCGCAGGCCTACCGGGGATGGACCGGCTTCCGCCACGATCCGGCCAACACCGGCAACTGCCACACGGCGCTGCGCAGCTACCCACCCCTGCCCCCCGTGGAGCCCCCCGTCGACGAGGGTCAGGACTGCGCCGGCTGCGGCGCGTCGGTGGGGGGAGGCGGCGCCCCCCTGCTCCTGCTGGGCC
>CALCXL010000227.1 GCA_937907595.1 uncultured Pseudomonadota bacterium | reverse complement strand
GAATTGTCCCTCAGCCCTTTGCGGCCCCGGTCCCTGCCAATGGTTCAACTTTGTCCAAGATCATGCTCATCAACGCGACGCGACCGACGGAGGTCCGCGCCGCAATCCTCGAAAACGGGAAGCTCGACCAGCTAGAGATCGAGACCCAGGACAGTCAGCTCCTCAAGGGGAACGTCTACCTCGGCCGCGTCGCGAACGTCGAAGGCTCGCTGAACGCGTGCTTCGTGGAGTTCGGCGTCGAGAAGCAGGGCTTCCTGCCCATCGACGAGATCCACCCCTCCTGCTACCACAAGAAGCCCAAGGGTGAGGGCAAGCCCCGCATCGAAGAGGTGATGCAGAAGGGGCGGGAGATCCTCGTCCAGGTCGTCAAGGACGCCGTCGGGAACAAGGGCGCCGCCCTGACCAGCCGCGTCTCCCTGGCCGGCCGCTACATCGTGCTCATGCCGCTGGACGACGTCCGCGGCGTCTCCCGCAAGATCAGCTCCGACACCCAGCGCAAGTCGATCAAGGAGATCGCCAGCGCGCTCAAGGTGCCCAAGGAGTACGGCTTCATCGTCCGTACGGCGGGCATGGACCGCACCAAGACGGACCTGAACCGCGACGCCGCGCAGCTGGTCCGCGCCTGGAAGGAGATCCTCAAGAACTCCGGCCAGGCCAAGGCCCCGCAGCTCCTGTACGAGGACCGGGACCTCGTGGTGCGCATGCTGCGCGACTACTACGCGTCGGACATGACCCAGGTCATCATCGACACCGCCGACGCCTTCACGAAGGCGGAGGAGTACTTCAGCGTCGTGATGCCCCGCAGCGGCAACGTGCTGACCCACTACGTCAACCGGGTGCCGCTCTTCACGCGCTACCAGGTCGAGCAGCAGGTGGAGCAGATCTTCGGCCGGCGCGCGGACCTCAAGAGCGGTGGGTACATCCTCATCGACCCCACGGAAGCGTTGATCTCCATCGACGTGAACTCGGGCCGGTCGACCAAGCAGAAGACGCAGGAAGACACCGCGCTGCACACCAACCTGGAGGCGGCCCATGAGGTCGCGCGCCAGCTCCGTCTGCGGGACCTCGGTGGCCTCATCGTCATCGACTTCATCGACATGCCGGCCAAGAAGTCGAACCGGTCGGTGGAGAAGGCGCTGCGGGACGCCCTGAAGCGGGACAAGGCGCGCACCTACGTCGGCAAGATCAGCGACAACGGGCTGCTCGAGCTCAACCGCCAGCGGCTCAAGCAGGCGCTGACGCTGCGCACGCACCGGGACTGCCCGACCTGCGAGGGGCGCGGCATCATCCCCTCGGCGGACTTCGTGGCGCACAAGCTGCTGCGCAGCATCGAGGCGAAGGCCTCCAACGGCACCTTCCACAAGGTCGTCGTGAGCCTGCACCCCGAGCTCGCCGACCACATCCAGAACCACCACCGGCGGGACATCGTCGCGATCGAGAACCGCTTCGGCGTGCTGGTCGCGGTGGAGGGACGCCCGGGGGTGCACCGCAACGAAGACGACATGCGGTACCTGGGCCTGGGCGGGCTGACCGACGCGGAGAAGCGCCTGGTCGAGGAGCTCCGGGACGTCATGCCCACGGAGGACGAGCAGCCCCTGGTGGTGCGCGCCTCCGCCCCGCCGCCGGTCGACGGCACGGAGCTCGATGAGAGCCCGGACGAGCCGGAGGAAGAGGACCAGCAGAAGCGGAAGCGTCGCCGCCGTCGTCGCAAGCGTCGGCCGGAGGAGGGCGAGGAGGGCGCGACCGTCGAGGCCAGCTCCGAGGACAGCGAGTCCGATGGCGACGAAGCGAAGGCCGGGGCCAGCGAGTCTGCGGACGGCGAGGAGTCGGCCGAGGATGAGGACGGGGAGAAACGGCCGCGCCGTCGTCGCCGTCGTCGTCGTCGTGGCCGGGGACGGGATCGTGCAGAGGCCGGCGCCGAAGGTGGCGAGGGCGGTGAGGAGGCCGGCGAGCCGGTCGAAGCGGCCGACCCGGACGCAGTGGCCGACGACGACGACGGCGACGAGGACGGCGACGAGGACGGTGACGACCTGTCGCGCTCCCAGAAGCGGCGCCTTCGCCGCAAGCGCGCCCGGGGCCGGGACGACGAGGACGGCACCGAGTCGGACGACGACGAGTCCTCCGTCGCGCCGAACACGGACGACGAGTCCACCGACGAGTACCCGCCGATCGCTGCGGTCGCCATGGACGACGACGACATGGTCATCGAAGCGGGCGACGGCGAGGAGGAGGACGTCGAGGTCGTGGAGAACGCGGCCCCGCCGATCCACGACGACGCGGAGCTGGACTCCACGGTGGACGCCGACCCGGTGCAGGCCCAGGCCTCGCCGGAGGATGCCCCCGCCCCACGCGCTCGCCGCACCCGTCGCACCCGCGCCGCCGCCGCACCCGCGCCGGTGCAGGCTGATGGACCGCCCCCCGGGGTCTCCCTGGTGGCGCCGCCGTCGGACGGTCTCTTCGGGGACCTGACGCCCGAGAGCTGATCACGCGGGCGCCGGCCGGTTTCGACCGGTCGGCGCCCCAGCGTGGCTCACCAGGGGAGCGCGCCCACCGGCCCCCAGGCCAGGACCGGGTCCTCCCCGTCGGGCTCAAAGCGACGCAAGCGCGCGCCCTCCGCGTCCACCTCCAGGTAGGACCGGTAGTGCAGCCAGTCGCCCAGGCACACCAGCCCCTCGTCCCACCAGCCCAGCCAGTGGCCGTGCCCCCGCACCGCCAGATCCACGCCGACCAGCGTGCGCGCCTGCGCGCGGGCCGCCTCCAGCCACTTCGGCTTTCGGCCGTCCACGCCCAGCGGGGTGTCCTGCAGGTGCCGCGCCCAGGTGGCGCGCTCGCCCAGGCGCTGGGTCAACGCCGGTCCCAAGGCCCCGGTGACCCCGCGCATCAGGCCCGAGCGCAAGAAGCGCCGCAGCATGCGGTAGCCGGTCTGCGAGGGATCCACCAGATCGCCGTGGCGCAGGTCCAGGGAGAGGCCGGCCACGGTCAACTGCACGGGCCGATCGCTGCACTCGATGGAGCTGGGCCCCAGGGCCCGGGCCACGTGCATGTCGTGGTTGCCCTCGAGCCAGAGGAGCCGGCGCCGGGCGCGCATGGCGTCCACCACCGGACGCAGGTGCTCGGGGACCACGCCGCGCTGCCCGTACAGCCAGTCGAAGAGGTCTCCCACCACCACCACGTCGACGTCGTCGTCGAGGCCCTCCAGGAAGGCGCGGAAGTGCCGGCCCGGGGCGTCGTCGAACCGGCGGATGTGCAGGTCGGAGACGAAGACCGCGCGGGCCGAGGGGACGATCAGAGGTGCGTCGCCAGATAGAAGCTGCGGGTGATGGACGCCTCGAAGTCCTGCACGGTGCTGCTCCAGGTCCAGGTCCAGGCAGCGAAGGTGACCACGACGCAGAACGTCGCGGGACCGATGAGGAACTGGGCGAGCAGCGACTTGCGGCGGGCGGCCAGCACCACGCAGGTGAGCGCACAGATCGCGCCCAGGATCGCGTTCCAGACCAACATCGCGAAGTGGTAGGCGTCCCAGTAGTTCTGGCGCTCGGCGGCCCAGGCCAGGGACACCCCCGCCACCGCAGCCCCGAAGAGCACCTGGCCGCCCACCCCCACCGCCAGGAGCGGCGCCGCCGCCTGGTCCCGGTTGCGCACGGCCCGCACGGTGGTCGCGATCAGCACGACCACGCCGATCCAGCCCAGCGTGGCGAAGCTGTCGCCGCCCCAGGCGTTGGCCACCGCCTTCTCGCCGGAGTTCAGCTTGTTGGTGGCGCCGTAGACGATGGCTCCCGCGACCCCGCCCAGGGCGACGAGCATCGCCACGGCCTCGGCCACACCCGCCCGCTTTGACTTCGTCACTGCGCTGCCCCCCGCCGCTTCTCGGCCGGCAGCATGGCGCCGATGTCCGGCGCGCTGTCGTCCAACAGGTCCAGCAGCCCGAAGAGCCCGGACAGGTTGTGCTGCACGTGATCGTTGCGGGTCTTGGAGTCGTCGGGCCGCTCCCGGAAGGCACCCAGGGCACGGGCCGGGTTCGGCACGTGCCAGTTGTTGCCGGGGTGGAACTGGTTGCGCAGCTGGAAGCTGGCGTTCTTCATCGCGAAGTCGCGGTGGCGCGTCTCCCCGGGCCGGTTCCGGGCCTCGAGTCGGGCCGCCGCGGACAGCGCCTCGCCGAAGGCCCCGGCCGTGGCCGCGTGGGGCAGGCTCCTGATGCCGGAGACGCCCGCGCCCACCATGTCTGGGGGAGTCAGATCGGCGTCCATCATCTTGCGGCGCGCGATCGCCTCGCTCAGCTCGAAGGCGTACCAGGCGCGGCGGTCGTTCGGACGCACCCGGTCCAGCTCCTCCAGGGCCTGGATCAGCCAGGCGTCCAGGGGCACGTACAGACGGATGCCCATGGAGACCCAGCGGCGATCCACCAGGAAGTCGGAGCCCCGCTCCGCCACGTCCAGCCAGTGCTCGTCGCCGGTCAGCTGGTAGACGCGGAGCAAGCCCAGCAGCGCCTCGCCCGAGTAGAAGATCGACTTCCGGTTGGTGACGCCCTTGCCCTGCCAGTCGTAGAAGGAGAGGAGCTCGCCGGAGGGCAGCATCATCCGCTCGATGTGCCGGGCCATGCCCAGGACGATGTCCATGTCGACGTAGCCGGGGCTGGCCTTCTCCATCTCCGCCATCATGCAGAGGCCCAGGCCGATGCCGCCCAGCTTGGCGCGCTTGCCGTCCAGCACGAACCACTCGCCGGGGTTCGCGTCGTCCTCCCGCATCTTTTGGCGGTAGTAGTCGATGCCGCGCTTCGACGCTTCCAGCACCTCCGGGTCCGGCTGCACCCGGTAGCCCTGCAGCATCGAGTAGACCGAGCCGGCGTGCCTCAGCAGGTTGTAGCCGCTGCCCAGCTTGTCGTCCTCGACGTCGTAGCCGTAGGTCATCTTGCCGTCGGACCCGGTCTCCCGCGTCATGTAGCCCGCCGCGAGGCCGATGCGGTGGCGCAGGAGCTCCGGCGTGATCTCGCCGGGGTCGACGTTGCCGCGGGCGACGGGCAGCGCGGGCCCACCGCCGTGGTCCCCCTCCACCCACGCGCGGGTGCGGAAGGCGTGGAACTCCGCGTCCTTCGTGTGGCTCTTCTTCCAGTCGCCCAGGCTCCGCGCCGTCTTGCGCGCTCGGCCGTGGATGCCCTTGCGGTCGATCTTCCGCTCGATGGCCCAGGACGGCAGATAGTGGAAGTCCGGGTACTTGCTGTGCTGCAGGCGGACGCCGTCCAGGCCTTCGTCCAAAGCCACGCCCGAGTAGCCACCGTCCTCCGGGAAGCTCCGGTAGTCCCCCTGGACCTGATCCAGCTTGAAGCGAGAGCGCGACTTCAGCTCCGCCACGCGCTCGCGGGACTTCGTGGTCTCCCAGAGCATCTCCACCGCCGCCAGCACCCCATCGTCCAGGCGGGCGACCCGCGGGTCGATGGGCCCACCCGGCGCGGCGATGTACAGGCTGAGGATGCGCTCCTTGCCGTCGTCCAGGCCCGCCAGGTCGGGGAATCGGGTGCGCAGGGAGTCGGAGGTCGGGGCCGGCGCGGCCTCCACCGGTGCGGCCTCATCGCCTTCGGCCGCGTCGCCCTCGGCGGCCGAAGCCTCCGCTGCGGAGCGGACGGCCTCGTCCACCTTGTGGTCCCAGATCGCGCGCGCCGCCAGCAACGTGGCCGACGCCGTCGGGTCTTCGGGTGGGAAGAAGGGCTCCTGGGCGTAGCGCTCGGAGAGCTCCCCGCGGGCGCCGACGGCGCGGATCTCGTGCCCCCACTCACCGTTGACCACCGCCCAGGCGAGGGCGAGGGGAACCAGAAAACCTGCGAGGACGATGGACCACTTCACGGCTCGCGAGGATGGCGTGCGATCGGGCCGCTGGCAAGTCCATCCGGGCGCGATCGGGGGCCGCAAGGCGACGATTTCAGGCCGCGTCGCCCGCCGCGAAGTAGGTCTCGTAGAGCTTGCGGTAGATGCCGTCGGCGGCGAGGAGCTCGGCGTGAGTGCCGATCTCCGCCAGCCGGCCCTGATGCATCACGGCGATGCGATCGACCTCCTGGATGGTCGACAACCGGTGCGCCACCACCAGCGTCGTCCGCCCCTCCATGGCGGTGTGCACCGCCTCCTGCAGCGTGGCTTCGCTGAAGGTGTCCACGTTCGACGTCGCCTCGTCCAGCAGCAGGATCCGCGGGTCGTAGACCAGCACCCGAGCGAAGGCCAGCAGCTGCCGCTCCCCCGCGGACAGGTTCCCCCCGCGTTCCTTGAGCACGGCGTCCAGCCCGCCCAGGCGACGCACGATGTCCGCGCCGCCCACCCGCTCCAGGGCCGTCCACAGCGCCTCGTCGGCGATGCCCACGTCCCCCAGGGTCAGGTTGTCCCGCACGCTGCCCATGAAGAGGAACACGTCCTGCAGCACCACGCCGACCGCGCGACGCAGGGCGCGCACGTCCCAGTCGAGCAGGGACACGCCGTCGAGCAAGACCCGGCCTTGCAGCGGGTCGTAGATGCGGTTGATGAGCCGCAGCGTCGTGGTCTTGCCCGATCCCGTCACCCCCAGCAGCGCGACCTTCTCCCCGGGGTGGACCTCCAGGCTGAGGCCGCGCAGCACGGGCTCGCCCTCCTGGTAGTGGAAGTGCACGTCGTCGAAGACCAGGCCGCCCTCGATTCGCTCGGCCTGGTGCTCCCCGGTGGAGACGATGTCGGTCTCGTCCAAGAGGTCGAAGACCCGCTCCGCCGACGCCAGGCCCGCCTGCAGGGTGGCCACCTTCTGGCTCAGGTCCCGGATGGGCTGGAAGAAGCGGGAGACGTAGTCCAGAAAGGCGACCAGGGCGCCGAAGGTCAGCGCGTCCTCGACCACCGGCCCGGCCGCCCACCAGATCAGCAGGGCCGTGACCAGGTGCCCCATCATGTCCACGAAGGCGAAGAGCATCGCGTCCAGGCGGATGCTGGCGAAGTTCTCGCGCATCAGCTCGGCGTTGCGCTGCTTGAACTCGCTGTACGAGCGCTCCTCCCGGGCGAAGAGCTGGATGATGCGGATGCCGGAGATGCGCTCCTGCAGGTAGGCGTTGAGGATCGACACCCGCCGGCGCAGCTCGCGGTACGTCTTGCGCAGGTTCGACTGGAACCACTGGGAGACGCCGAAGAGGATCGGCAGCGCGGCGAAGGTGACCAGCGCCAGCTCCCAGTTCAGGACCACCAGGGCCACGCAGATGCCGACCAGGAGCACGACGTCGGAGACAAGCGTCAGCAGCCCGGCGGCGAACATCTCCCCGATGCCCTCCACGTCGTTGGTGCAGCGCGTCAGCAGCCGCCCGGCTGGGTTCGCCTGGAAGTACCGGTCGTGCAGCCGCAGCATGTGCCGATGCACCGCCACGCGCAGGTCGTGCACGATCGCCTGCCCGCCCAGGTGGCTCGCGTAGCCCTGGATGAACATCAGGGTGTAGTTGATCAGCAGCGCAGCGAGCAGCAGCCCCGCCCACGGCAGCAGCCCCTCGGGCTGCTTGGAGGCGATCGGCCCGTCGATGGCCTCCTTGATCAGCCAGGGCTGGACCAGGTTGAGGCCCGCGGTCAGCGGCAGGAGCATCAGCGAGACACCCAAGGGCCGCCAGTGGGGCAGCGCGAATCGGCCGATCCGGCGGATGAGGCTCAGGTCCAGGCCCTTGAAGTCCTCCGCGCCGGCGGGGGGAGCCCCGGGTCGTCGGCTCATGCCCGCGCCTCCGTGCCGACGGGCGCCTTCGCCCCCAACTCCTGGTCGAGCTTCTGCCGGCGGTACAGCCGCGCGTACCAGCCGCCCAGCTCCATCAACTCCGCGTGGCTGCCGACCTCCACGACGCGGCCGCGGTCGAGCACCACCACCTTGTCGACGCCTTCGAAGCCGAGCAGTCGGTGCGTGACGAACAACGCCGTCGCCTTCGACGTCATCGCTCGGAGGTTGCGGATGATCGCCTGCTCAGTGCCGGCGTCCACCGACGACAGGCAGTCGTCGAAGACCCAGATCGCCGGCTCCAGCACCGCGGCCCGCGCGATCGTCATGCGCTGCCGCTGCCCGCCGGACAGGGTCACGCCCCGCTCGCCCACCGGCGTCTCGGAGCCCCGGGGGAAGCGGGCGATGTCGTCGGTCATGGCCGCCATGGTCGCCGCGCGCTCCACGGCCTCCCGGGTGGGCTCGTCCACGCCGAAGCCGATGTTCTCCGCCACGGTCATGCTGAAGAGGAAGCTCTCCTGGGGCACGAAGGCGATGCGGCGACGCAGGGTGCGCAGGGGCCAGCGGTGGATGTCGCGCCCGTCCAGGGACAGGACCCCGTCCGGCAGCGCGGAGAGGTGGGGGAGCAGGGAGACCAGGGTGAAGACATCGTCTTCGCGGGGGGCGCTTGCTCG
>CALCXL010000226.1 GCA_937907595.1 uncultured Pseudomonadota bacterium | reverse complement strand
GTACGCCATATGCTCAACCCTGCGCGGCCGAGATCTGCTCGTCGCTCGGATAGAACTGCTTGGCCCAGCCCCGGAACTTGCCGATGGGGCCGTCGCCGTCCACCAGCACCGGCGGGTGGATGTAGATCTTGTTCTCCCAGACCGGGATGTCCTGCTCCAACTGCCGCCCGACCTCGGCCATGAAGGCCTTGCCGACGCCGCCGGTGATGCCCTTGCCGATGTCCTTGACGGTGAACGCGAAGAAGAGCTCGCAGGTCTCCTCGTCCACGGGCGAGCAGGAGCTCATGAGCATGGTCTCCACGATCCCCGTGAACAGGGTCGTGGTGAAGCCGAAGCCCCAGGCGTTGACCTCGATCATCCCGTCCACCGCGCCCTGGGACGTGGCCATGCCCGTCGTGGCGGTGGTGATCAGCCGGTGGCCGTCCTTCCTGCAGGTGGTCTCGGGCATCACCTGGGTGCCGTGCAGGTAGTGGAAGTGCGCGGCGTCGACCTGGTTCTCGGCCATCTCCTGGTTGCAGCTCTTGACCGTCCAGTGCCGGGTGCGGATGTCGGTCCAGCCGGCGTCGCCGTACTGCTCGATCTCCGGCATGTCCCACAGCGGATCGCGGCCCGCCAGGTCGTGCCAGACCATGATGAAGCCGTTGACCTCGCGGACGGTCCAGGCGCGCACGCTGGCCTTCTTGGGCTGGCGGGTGGCGTAGGGCACGTTGGCGCACTGCCCGTCGCCCTGGAACTCCCAGGCGTGGAAGGGGCAAACCAGCTTGTCGTCCTTGACGCAGCCGCCGTGTCCCAGGTGGGCGCCCAGGTGCGGGCAGTGGGCGTCCAGGACGTGCGCCTGGCCATCGCTCGTGCGGAAGAGCACCAGGTCCCGCGCGAAGTAGCGCAGCGGCTTCACCTGGCCGACGGCGAGCTCCGAGGACCAGTGAACGCAGAACCAGCCGGTGGGCAGGGGGAAGGGAAAGCGGCTCATGGGGCCTCCGGGTCGGGGGTCGATAGACCGTGGGTCAACAGGTCGATGGCGGCGCGAACCTGCTCGTTGACCTGGGGGATGTCGTTGAGTCCGCCGGTCCAGCCGACGAGGGCCGCGAACCAGACGTCCTGCAGCAGGGAAGCGATGCGCCGCTCGCGGGCGGTTGGGGCGCGGGTGGCGTCGACGCCGAGCCAGGTGCCCAGGATGAGCTCGGCCACCGCCTCACGGTAGCGGGCGACGCGCTGGACGAGCTCGGGCACCCCCGACGCGACGGTGCGCAGCATGGCCGCCGACAGCTTGGGGCGGGCCGACAGCGCGGCGTTGGCCTGGGCGAAGAGGGCCACGGCGCGCTCCTGGGGGGTGTCGCCGGCCACCGGGTTCTCCCGCAGGTTGATGGCCAGGGCGCGCACCTGAAGCTCCAGGGCGGCGGCCAGGATGTCCTCCTTGCAGGTGAAGCGGCGGTAGACGGTGCCCAGGGCGACCTCCGCCAGGGAGGCGACGTCGCGCAGGCGCACCGCTTCGTAGCCGTCACGCTCGGCGAGCTGCACCGCGACCTCGATGATCCGCTCGGTGCGTGCGTCCAGTTCGGGCCACTCGTCCATGCAGCGCTCCCCGCGCAGCCCGGGCCGGGGCCGCGCGGCGCCAAGTAGAACATGTTTCACTTTCTTCTGCTATGCCTGGAGTGAAACTTGTTCCACCTGCCGACCCGCGGGACCGGGGCGGCCCTTCCGGGAGCCTGTCTGTGAGCGAGCCGCACCTCCTCGTCGAGCGCGAGGACCACGTCGTCACCGTCACCTTCAACCGCCCCCAGGCCCGCAACGCGTGGAGCCTGGAGATGATGGCCCGCATGTGGGACGCCTGGCAGGAGATCGACTCCGACCCGGACGTCCGCTGCGCGATCTTGACGGGGGCGGGCGGCACCTTCTCCGCCGGCGCCGACCTCAAGCTCATGCACAGCGACCAGAGCGACAACCCCTGGCACGCCCGCTTCCGCGAGGACAAGGAGCTGCACTGGAAGGCCATGCTGCGGCACTACCGCCTCAAGAAGCCGCTGATCGCCGCGGTGGAGGGCTTCGCCCTGGGCGGGGGCACGGAGATCCTGCAGTGCACGGACATCCGCGTGGCCGGCCGCTCCGCCACCTTCGGGCTCACGGAGGCGAAGTACGGCCTGTTCCCCCTGGGCGGCTCCACCGTGCGCCTGCGCCGGCAGATCCCCTTCACTCACGCCATGGACATGCTGCTCACAGGCCGCCGCGTGAGCGCGCCCGAGGCGCAGTCCTTCGGGTTGATCGGTCGGGTCGTCGACGACGGGCAGGCCCTGGCGACGGCGAAGGAGATCGCGGCGATGATCGCGGCCAACGGCCCCCTGGCGGTGCAGGCGATCAAGCGCGCCGTCATCGAGTCCGAGTCGATGACCGAGGAGGACGGGCTGGCGCGTGAGCTGCTCGTCGGCCAGCCGGTCTTCGCCAGCGAGGACGCGAAGGAGGGTCCCCGCGCCTTCGCCGAGCGCCGCGCCCCGAACTTCCAGGCCCGCTGAGGAGTCGACGATGAACCTGCCCACCTTCGCCTTCTGGACCACCACCGACCGCGATCGCCTGGCGATCGTGGGGCCCCACGGCGCCGAGATCTCCGCCGGGGAGCTGCTCGACGCCTCCAACCAGATCGCCCGCAACCTGCAGGCCCTGGGCGTGCAGCCGAACGACGTGGTCGCCCTCTGCCTGGCCAACCGCCCCGAGGTCTTCGCGGTCGCCCTGGCCACCGCGCAGATCGGCGCCTACCTGGTGCCCGTCAACCGCCACTTGACGGCCCACGAAGCGGGCTACATCGCCACCGACAGCGGCGCGAAGGTGGTGATCACGGAGGCCGACTACATCGACCGCTTCGCCGACACCCCGGCCACCGTCTACTCCCTGGGCGGCGGCGAGGGCGTGCGCGACCTCAACGAGCTGGTCTGCGGCCCCACGGATCCCCCGGAGCATCGGCGGGCCGGCGGGGTGATGACCTACACGTCGGGCACCACCGGCCTGCCCAAGGGCGTGCGCCGTCCCCTGCCCGACGCGCCGCCCGAGCCCATCGCCAGCAGCTACGCCATGTTCCTACTCATGTACGGCATGACGCCCAACGACGGCGTGCACCTGGTGACGTCGCCGCTGTACCACACGGCCGTCCTGTACTTCGCCACATCCTGCCTGCACCTGGGGCACACGGTGGTGCTCATGGACAAGTGGACGGCCCAGGGCATGTTGGAGCGGGTGCAGACCTACCGCGTCACCAACTCGCACATGGTACCCACGCAGCTGGTCCGCCTCCTGGACTACGACGACCGCAAGGCCTACGACGTCAGCTCCCTGCGCCACATGATCCACTCGGCCGCGCCCTGCCCCATCTCCGTGAAGTACGCGATGTTGGAGTGGTGGGGCGACGTGGTCTACGAGTACTACGCGGCCAGTGAGGGCGGCGGCACGATGGTCACGCCCCAGGAGTGGCGGAAGAAGCCCGGCACCGTGGGCAAGCCCTGGCAGACGGCGGAGATCCGGATCCTCACGGACGAGGGCGACATCGCCGCCCCCGACGCCGTCGGCACGGTCTGGATCAAGATGGCCCAGGGCTTCGAGTACCACGGCGACAAGGACAAGACGGACAAGGCCTGGAACACCGACGGCTTCTTCACCGTGGGCGACGCCGGCTACATGGACGCCGACGGCTACCTGTTCCTGTGCGACCGCAAGGCCGACATGATCATCTCCGGCGGGGTGAACATCTATCCGGCGGAGATCGAGGCCGTGCTCATCGGCCACCCGAACGTCCTGGACGTCGCTGCCTTCGGCGTGCCCGACGACA
>CALCXL010000225.1 GCA_937907595.1 uncultured Pseudomonadota bacterium | reverse complement strand
GGCGCGGAGTCGTCGTCGTCGCCCGCGGCGGAGTCGTCGTCGTCAGCCGCGGCGGAGTCGTCGTCGTCGCCCGCCGGGCTGGCCGGAGCCTCCAGGCAGATCGGCGGCTGGCCGTCCGCCCCGCAGGCGGTGAACCCGTCACCGTCCTCGTCCCATCCTTCGTCCACCCCGCCGACGCAGTCGTTGTCCTGGCCGTCGCAGTGCTCGGGGTTGCCGGGGAAGCGGTAGGGATCCTGGTCGTCGCAGTCGCCCTCGCACGCCCGGTGCCCGTCCCCATCGACATCCGCCTCGCTGGCGGGCACGACCCCGTCGCAGTTGTTGTCGATGCCGTCGCAGACCTCGGCGTTTCCGGGGTACTGCAAGGCGGTCCCGTCCGCGCAGTCGTCGCCGAGCGCCACGTAGTCGATCGGAGCCGAGCAAGCCTCCGTCGTGACCGTCGCGTCGCCGTGGCCGTCGCCGTCGCCGTCCAGGAAGAAGGTGATCTCCACCCCCTCATCGGCCTCGCCGTCGCAGTCCTGATCGACCCCGTCGCAGACCTCCGCCGCCCCGGGGTAGATGCCCTCGCCCGGACCGAGCGCGTCGCAGCAGTCCCCGCCGCCGTCGATGCTCGGGTGGCCGTGGTCCACGAAGGGACCGATGCTCGCCGGGCTCGGGGGCGCGGCGGAGTCGTCGTCGTCGCCGGCGGAGTCGTCGTCGTCACCCGAGGCGAGGGCGTCGCAGTCCTGGGCCGTGTCGCAGGCGATCCGGCCATCGTTGTCGTCGTCGATCTCCGCTTCGAGGTGCGCCGGCGCCCCCGACACCCCCTCGCTGCAGTCCGTGTCGAAGCCGTCGCAGACCTCGTTGGACACGTTCTGGCTCTTGACCGCCGCGTTGCCCTCCAGGCAGTCGCAGACGTTGCCGCGGCTGCACGTCGCGAAGTGGTCGTTGATGCCTTCGCCCGGGTCGGCGCAGTCGCCGTCTGCGTTGTCGTCGACCCCGAGCAGGCACTGGCCGTCGCCGTCGATGTCGTCCAGTCCGCTGCTGCAGGGGCCGTTGGCCTGTCCCGGGCTGCCCAGGTCCCCCGGGGGGGAGTTCTGCCAGTGATCGGACGCGGGGCACCAGTTGTCCAGGTCGTCGTTCAGCGTGGCGCGGTTGGCGAGGATCGTGGGCCCGAAGCTGAGGCTGGCGCCGGCGTTGGCCAGGGGGGCGGTCCAGGTCACCGAGTCGACGACGATCGTTTCGGTCGAGGTGCGGGCCACCGTGAAGCTGAGCGTGTCCGCGGCGTTGGAGATGTTGTAGCCCGAGGCCCAGGACACGCCCGCGGCGCAGGGCACCCCGAGGGTCGGCAGGCTGGAGACCGCGGCGTCGGCGCAGAGCACGACGTACGCGCCCGGCGCCACCACGACACCCGGCGGCACCGTCCACGCCCCCACGCCGTCGGGGAGCTGCCAGCCCTGCAGGGAGATGCTGCGCGTGGTCGTGTTCAGGAGCTCGAACCACTGGCGCGCGGTGCTCACGCTGGGGTTCGCGTGGATCTCCGTGACCACGACGTCGCCCGGCTGCACCGCCGCCTCGTCGAGCAGGTCGTCGCAGTCGTCGTCGAAGGGCGTGACGCTCACCCCGTCGGACAGGCCGGGGTTCTGCGAGAGGCCGGTTCCCGGCGGCGGGTCGTCGTTGCAGTCCCCCCCACCGAGCAGGCCGGGCGCACCCTGCGGCACCCAGGGCGAGCACGCGACCCAGAAGTCGCCATCGTGGTCGATCTCATCGGCGTCCTCGGGCACGCTCGGGCCCGTCTCTGTCTGCGCCCCGTGGGCCGAGCAGTCCGTGTTGAAGCCGTCGCAGACCTCCGGCACCCCATGGCGCACCGCGTAGACCGCGTCGTCGCAGTCGCAGACGCGCGAGTTGGGGCACTGCGATGCGTCCTCCCCGCCCTCGTCGCAGTCGCGCGCGAGGTCGCCTGCGGCCACCACGCCGGCGTTGCAGTAGCCGTCGAGGTCGGTGTCACGCAGGTCCGGGTTGTGCGACGAGTTCTTCAGACCGGGGGTGCCGAGCCGGCCGGCGGCGTAGGGCGCGTAGGCCGCCAGCCAGGGCTGCGTGTCGTTGTTGGTCGCCCCCGGCAGGAGCTCGATCGAGCCGTCGACGGGGCTCGGCAGCGCCGACGTGTCCAGCGAATCCACCAGCACGGCAGGATCCGCCGGATCGACGAGCACGCCCAACTCCAGGGTGTCTCCGAAGTCGAGCCCAAAGCCCGTCAGGGGCACGTCGTTGAGGCAGGTCGCCATCCACTGCGCCGGGTCCACGCAGAGCACCCGGTAGCCGCCGCCGGGGATGCTGGGCAGGTCGCTCTGGAGGGTGACGGACTGGGGCCCGCTGGTGTTGCTCAACTCCCACCCCGCGAGGCTCACCGGACCGCCGGCGGGGTTGTGGACCTCGATCCACTCGAAGCCCGGGCCGTCTGCCGCGTCGGCGAAGACCTCGGTGATCACGACGAGCCCCACCACCACCGAGTCTTCGTCCACCAGCCCATCGCAGTCGTTGTCGACGTTCGGGTCCGCCTCGTCGTCGGTGTTCATGGGGTGGACGGCCGGATTCCCCGGCGCGCAGTCCCCCCCGCCGACGGAGGCGTGGGCGTGATCTACCCAGCCCAAGCAGCCCAGCCAGGTGTCGTTGTCCGAGTCGATCTCCTCGGGATCCTCCGGCACCGCACCGAGCACCCGCGTGGAACAGTCGGTGTCCCAGCCGTCGCAGACCTCCGCCGCGAAGGGCGAGACGTCGGCGTCGCTGTCCAGGCAGTCGCAGACCCCGGACCCGCAGTTGGCGAGCGCCGCGGCGTCGAAGATCCCCTCGCCCGGGTCGTCGCAGTCGCCGTCGCCGCTCTGCACGACGCCGTTGGGGCAGAAGCCGTCGCCGTCCTCGTCCCGCTTGCCGGCGACGCAGCTCGTGTTGACGACCCCGGGGGTGCCGAAGCCCTCGCCGGTCGACCAGGAGGTGAACGCGTCGCACCACTGCCCGGGCAGGTTGTTCTGGGTGTGGTGGGCGGTGGTCGTCTGGACGGGCTCGTAGCCCAGCGCCCGGTCCGCGCCCGCCGCGGTGAAGGTCGGGTACGGGACGGTGTCGACGGCGAGGGTCGAGGGCGAGCCGTGGCGGCCCAGGACGCGCAGCGTGATCGCCGTGTCACCCGACGAGAAGGCCAGATCGGGCACGTCTCCGACCGGGTGGCACGGCACGCCGGCCGCGGAGGCGGCGGACTGGCAGAGGACGGCCCGCCCGCCGGAGGGCAGCACGATGCCCGTGGGGAACGTGGAGCCGGTGCCGGTGCCCAGGGTCCAGCCGCGCAGATCGATCGACGCCGGCGTGGGGTTCCAGAGCTCCACCCAGCGCGTGCGACCCGACGAGGGCGCCCGTAGGAACTCGACCACCACGACGTCGCCGAGGGCCGCCCCGTCCTCGTCGATCCGGCCGTCGCAGTCCTGGTCGACGAGGCCACCGTCCCGCGGATCGGTGCGGTCGGGGTGGATCGCGGGATCCCCGTCGTTGCAGTCGCACTGGGTCGCGGCGCAGACCGCGAGGGCGGCGGGATCCCCCAGGGACTCCCCCGCGTCGTCGCAGTCGTTGTCCACCAGCGGATTGAGGTTCACGCCCAAGGAGCAGTAGGTGTCGCCGTCCAGATCGACCGCTCCGGCGAGGCAGGACCCGTTGACGGTGCCCGGCGTGCCCAGGGAGCCCGCCGTCCACGCGAACGAGCTCAGGCACCAGTTGGCCGCGACGTCGTTGGCGGTGGCCAAGGTCACGCTGGACGCGAGCTGGGTCGACGCGAAGTTCTGGGCGGGGAAGCCGACGTAGTTCACGGTGTCGACGGTCAGGGGCCCGCCGTCGCGTCCGCCGACGCGGAGGGAGATGGCGCCGCTGACGGGCAGCTGGAAGTTCGGGATCGCGGCCGGGTTCGCGCAGTCGAGGACGGCCGCGGGCTCTGCCACCACCGGGTCCTTGCACAGGACCGTCCACTGGCCGGCGGGGGCGATCGTCGTGCCCGAGATCAAGCCGCTTCCGCTGCCGGTGCCCACGGTCCAGCCCTGCAGGTTGATGCTGCTGCCGGTCGGGTTGAAGACCTCGAACCACTCGTGATCGGGGTTCGTCGGCGTGGCGATGTACTCGGTGATGTACAGGTCCCCCGCGAGGATCCCCTCCTCGTCGATCACGCCGTCGCAGTCGTTGTCCGCGTTGTCGTCGGTGTCGTCGACCGAGGGGTTGATCGATCCGCTGACGTCGTCGCAGTCGCACAGCCCCAGCGTCGCCGAGCAGGAAGGGGTGGTCGCGAGGTGGTCGGCGAGCGCCTCGCCGGCGTCGTTGCAGTCGCCGTCCGCGGTGACGGAGCGGCCGAGCTCGCACCACCCGTCGGAATCGTCGTCGCGGAGGAGGGGGTTGCAGCTGACGTTGTCGGCCCCCGGGGTGCCGGTCGCGCCGGGGATGTACGCCCGCAGCCCCGCGCACCAGGAGGCGGCCTGGTCGTTGACGGTGGCCGCCGAGGAGTTGGCGGTCGACGGCTCGAGGCCGATGGCGACGCCCGGCGCCGCCCCGAAGGGCTCGGTCCACGCCACCGTGTCCACCAGGGAGTTGGCCTGGGTGGCGGGGCCGGCGCGCAGGGTCACGTGCCCCGACTGGTTGCCGAGGGAGAACGTGCCGACCGTGGCTCCGCAGGTCACGGCCGTCGGCGTCGAGTTGTTCAGGCAGACCACCATGCTCCCAAATGCGGGCAGAGAGACCGACGGAAAGGTCACCGACGCGCTGGGCGAAGCGGTCGCGCTGTTGTTCAGCGTCCAGTACAGCAGGTTGATCGGCTGGTCTGTGGCGTTGCGGAGCTCGATCCACTCGTCCGTGGACACCGCGGGTTCGGTCATCAACTCGGCGAAGTAGACACTGCCTTCGGCGCTCAGGTCGTTGTCGAGGATGCCGTCGCAGTTGTTGTCGACGCCGTGGTTCGTGCTCAGCTCCGCGCCGACCGGGGACACGGCCGCCGTGGCGTCGTTGCAGTCGCAGGGCGTCGCCGGGTCGCTGGAGGCGGGGAACACGCAGAGGGGGTTTGTGGAGCCCTCACCCGCGTCGTCGCAGTCCCCGTCCGTCGTCAGCGACTGCCCCTGCTCGCACCAGCCGTCCTCGTCGTCGTCCCGCAGCGCATCCACGCAGGAGGCGTTGCCGGCACCCGGCGTGCCGCGGTCCGCGCCCGAGGGCCACAGCGCGAGCCCCTCGCACCAGTTCGCGCCCACGTCGTTGCTGGTGTGGGCGACGGCAGCAGCCACGGCGGGCGCCAGCGACATGGAGCGCCCCGCGGCGGGGGAGAAGGACGCATCCCAGGCGACCGCGTCCAGGGAGAGGGCATTGCGGGTGGCGGCACCGGCGCGCAACGTCACGTGGCCCGAGGCGTCCCCCAGCGAAAAAGCCCCCAGGGTGGCCCCGCAGCTCACGCCCGCGGGGGCCGCGCCGTTGAGGCAGACCACCAGGGACCCCGAGGCGGGCAGCACCGCGCCGGTGGCGAAGGCGGGGCCGTCGGATGAGGTGCTGGCAGAGTCGTTGAGCGACCAGTTCTGCAGGGGGATCGCGCGGGTCGTGGCGTTGGCGAGCTCCACCCACTCGTCGGTCCCCGCGCTGCTCGGCTGGGTCAGCAGCTCACGCACGTAGACCTGGCCGGCGGCGAGCACGCCTTCGTCGATCACCCCATCGCAGTCGTCGTCCACGTCGTCGACGTCCGCCACCGACGTCTCCTCGGGATCGCTCGGCGAGACGTTCGGGTCCCCGTCGTCGCAGTCGCAGGGGGTGTTCGGGTCGCTGGACGCGGGGTACACGCACAGGGCGTTGGAGGAGTCTTCCCCCGCCTCGTCGCAGTCGCCGTCGCCCGACGTGGACTGCCCCTGCTCGCACCAGCCGTCGGCGTCGTCGTCGCGCAGCGCGGCGATGCAGCTGACGTTCGCCGCGCCGGGCGTCCCGAAGTCGGGCCCGCTGCCCCAGGGGGTCAGGCTCGTGCACCACGCGGCGGGGTCCGCAGGCGGGGCCAGGGACGTCGACGTGCCCGCGGTGGGGGCGCCGGCCTCGCCCGCGAAGAGGCTGTCGGCGACGTTCGACGCGGCCCGGATCGTCAGCGGGGAGGCCGCCGAGTCGGTGGGCAGGGTCAACGCGGTCAGCCCGGCGACGTCGCAGGCGATCGCCGCCGTGGCGGCGCCGAGGCAGAGCACGGCCCGCTGGCCGTCCGTCAGGGTCGGCGCGCTGGCGGGCAGGACGGCAGGGGTGCCCCCGTGCTCCAGGGTCCAGCCGCCCAGGTCGAGGCTGCGGCCGCTCCGGTTCTCGACCTCGATCCACTGGGGCGGGCTGCTCGGCGCCTGCAGGAGCTCGGTGAACACCAGGTCGCCATCCTGGACGGCGTCCTCGTCCACGATGCCGTCGCAGTCGTTGTCCTGCAGGGGCGGCGTGTCGTCGTCGCCGCCGTTCGGCTGGAACGCGGTGCCCGCGCTCGGGGTGTCGTCGCAGTCGCAGGGCCCGACGGCCGGGAGCTGGAAGCAGCCCGCGATCAGGTTCGTCGCCGCGTTGAACTCCTCGCCCGTGTCGTCGCAGTCGCCGTCGGTGGCGGCGGTGGACTGCCCGTTCTCGCACCAGCCGTCGCCATCGTCGTCGCGGAGGGTCCCCACGCACGACGCGTTCTGGCTGCCCGGCGTACCCCGGTCGGCGCCGACTGCCCAGGGGCTCAGGCCCGGGCACCAGGCGGGGCCGCCCGCCGGCGCGGCCGCCGTGGATCGCCCCGCGGTGGGGGGACCGAGGACCGCGTAGTCCACCTCGTCCACCACGAAGGCGCCGGCCCGGATCTGCAGGGTCTCGGTGCTCGCGGCGGTGGGAAGCGTGACGTCCGTGACGTTCTGGACGTTGCAGGTGACCCCCCCGCCGGAGGCGCCGAAGCACAGGACGGACCGGGCACCGGCGGCGATCGACGTGCTCGCCGGCACGGCCGAGCTGCCCGCCACGCCCTGCTGCAGGGTCCACCCGTCCAGCCGGATGGCGCGGGTGGAGGTGTTGCGGACCTCCACCCAGCGCAGCGCGGTCGCCAGCGGGCTCTGCATCAGCTCGGAGACCACCACGTCGTCGGCGGCGAGGGACTTCTCGTCCACCAGGCCGTCGCAGTCGTTGTCCTGGTTCAGGAGCGTGGTGTCGTCGGTGTCCGCCGAGCGCGCCGGGTCCGCGTTGGGCACGAATTGCGCCCCGGTCGCACCGCTGTCGTCGCAGTCGCAGGGCCCGACGGCCGGCAGCTGGAAGCAGCCCGCGATCAGGTTCGTCGCCGCGTTGAACTCCTCGCCCGTGTCGTCGCAGTCGCCGTCGGTGGCGGCGGTGGACTGCCCGTTCTCGCACCAGCCGTCGCCATCGTCGTCGCGGAGGGTCCCCACGCACGACGCGTTCTGGCTGCCCGGCGTGCCCCGGTCGGACCCAGCCGTCCACACCGCGAGCCCGCCGCACCAGTTGGCCGCGGTGTCGTTGTCCCCGGCGGCGTCGGCGTCGTCGAAGCCGGGGGCGAGGGAGAGGGACAGGCCCGCGGCGGGGGGCGCGAGGGTCGTGGGGGCGCCCCAGGCGACGGAGTCCACCACGGCGTCGGCGGCGTCCCGGATCGACACCGTCCCCGCGGCGTCCGGCAGGGAGAAGGCGTCCGCGTGCGCGTCGCAGGTCACCCCGGTGGCGGCCGTCGCGCTGAGGCAGATCACGAAGAACGCGCCGTCGGCGACGGGGGCGGTCCCGGTCAGGGCCACGGCGGCGACCCCGAACAGGTCCCAACCCGTGGGGTTTAGGGAGGCGCCGGAGACGTTGCGGAGCTCGATCCACTCCCGGTTCGCGGGCGCCGTGGGCTGGATCAGGAGCTCGGAGATGTAGACATCGCCCGCGTCGGCAGCCGACGTCGGCGGGGGCTCGGCCTCCGCGGGCGCGTCCGCCGACCGATCGCTCAGCGCCGCGAACGCGACGCCGGCGAGGGAGGCGAGGGCGAGGGCCCCGACGGTGCGCTTCGGGTTCATGCCACCCCCTCCCGGGCCTCGTCGGGCACATCGTCCGCAAAGTCCTCCCAGCCCGGTCGCAGGACCGAGACCAGGGTGCGCTCGAACTCGCTCGGCAGGGCCACCACCACCCCCTGACGGAGCTGCTCGATCTGCTCGCGGTCGAGCCACTC
This sequence comes from uncultured Pseudomonadota bacterium, assembly GCA_937907595.1. Classification (GTDB taxonomy): domain Bacteria; phylum Myxococcota_A; class UBA796; order UBA9615; family UBA9615; genus CALCXL01. Next base: position 7,652 of record CALCXL010000225.1, on the reverse strand, counting down.
CCACTCGTCCAGCCGCGCCCCCAGCAGCCCGAGGGAGCGGTGGACCTCCGGCTCGCCGTCGGCGCCCCAGGACATGCGGACCATCGTCAGCCGGGCGGGGACGTGGGCGGGGTCGGGGTTGCGCAGCTCGACCTGCCGGCCGCGGCCGTCCTTCCACCGCCCCGGCGCGCGGCGCTTCGGCCAGACGTAGGGCATCACGTCGAGCCCCTGCCGGTCTTCGGTCCCCGCGGAGCGTCGGACGACGGACAGCCACGTCCGCAGCGCCGCCGACTCGACCCGCGGCACCCAGCGCGTCGCCGCCTCGCCCTTGTCGTGCGGCGAGCGCACCGGCAGCCACAGCGTGACGTTCTGGTTCAGGCAGTTCGACGGGTCCGAGAGCAGGCGGTTGCCGAAGCGGAACTGCACCGGCATCAGGCCGACGTCGAGCTGCAGCACGGGCACGCCGCGGTGGCGCTCCAGGGCGTCCGAGAGGCGCTCCGTCGCCGCGATCAGGGCGTACTCGGCCCCCGGCTGCACCGCGAGGTGCTCGCGGATGTGCCCCGGCGGGGGCAGGAACCACATCCAGGCGCTGATCCGGCTCGCCTTCTTCTTCGCCAGGCCGTCGGGCAGCTCATCGCAGATCAGGGCGAGGGCCTGGGCCACCGTGAGGTGCCGCGGGAACGCGAACGGCTGGTCCAGCTCCTGCCAGCGCTTGCGGCCGGACTCGTTCAGGCGGGTCTTCGTCGCCAGCGGCGAGTACTGGCCCTGGGTCCAGGACCGGTACGGGGGATGGGTACGCTCGGCGACGTTGAGCTTGTCCACCCGGTCGGTGGTGAGGGTCACGACCCGCAGCCGCACCTGCTCCCCGGGGTGGAAGTTGAAGCCGCAGCGGACGCAGGGCTCCTCGGGGCTGATCGAGCCCTCCCAGTACATCTGCCCGCAGACCTCGCCCCAGAGGGTGGGGTTGTCGCAGGCGAGCACGCTGGCGTTGTCCCGCCGCTCCCCGCGCACCGAGGCCAGACCCGCGGCCTGCGCGTAGGCCAGCTCCTCGATCATCGCCACCGCCATGCGGCTGCGCCGGATGCGCCGGTCGCGGAACGCCATCGACGAGGCGACCGAGACCACGAGCAGGAACGCCCACATCGCCTTGTCGAAGGCGCCGGCGCCCTTCCACGAGCGGCGCAGGCGGGTGCCGATCAGGGCCGGGCTGTCCACCGCGCGGTCGACGACGCACACGCGGTCGTAGGCGGCGACCCCCGGGCCCGCTTCGGGCAGCAGCTCCCCGCCGAAGTCCGCCGCGCAGGCGGCGTCGAATCGGTTGAGCGAGAGGGAGTGCAGCCCCTGGATCAGCAGCAGGTTGAACGCCACCGCGGCGAGCGCGAACTTCACGGGCTGACGGACGCCGAACAGGAACATGATCCGCGAGATCGCCCAGCCGCTGAGCGCCGCCGCAGCCCCGATCAGGGACCACAGCTCCATGGGCGACCACGCCTGGCTGGGCGCCGGCTCGGACAGGAGGTGGATCAGTCCGAGCCAGGCCGCCCCCGCCAGAACGACGGGCATCTGGCCTTCGAGGAAGGCCTCGAAGACGCGGACGCGGCCGACGCGGAGGAGCGCGTCCTCAGCCACTCGTCCTCCGCACCCCGGCCAGCACACGCGCCTCGGGCTGGTCGCAGCGGAGCTCGGCCAGGGCGGAGAGGAGCTTCGCCGACGCCTCGCGGTGGTCGCTGCGGTCCTCCTGGTTGGCGAAGGTGTGCTTGACGTTGTCGTGCAGGCGGTAGCGCACCGCCGACGTGCTCGGGGCCGCGATCAGGGCCGTGCGGGCGGACTCCAGGACCGCGGTAGCGCGGGCGCGGGTGACCTCGGGCAGCTTGATGATCGCCTGCTCGGTCGCGATCTCGGCCTCGTCGCCGGACTCCCACAGCAGCTCCAGGAGGCGCCCGTACGTCTGCACGTGGTGCTGCACACGCGGGTGATCGGGGGGGTCGAGCCGCCGCAGATCGCGGTATGCGTCGACCTTGCCGCCCTCGGGCCGGTTGAACTCCAGCGGCAGGTCCGACGGCTGCACGTCCTCGACCCGGGGCAGCACCACCGCCTCCAGGGCCACCGTCTGCGACGCCGCGCGCACCCCGCGGGCCCGCACCTCGGTCGACGTCGCGCGGAGCACGAGCACGCCGTAGCCCATCGAGACGCGCTGGGGCTCGCGCAGCTCGGCGACGACGAGGCGCCCGCTGCCCGCGAGGGGCAGCACGCAGCGGCCGGCGGAGATGTAGTGGATGTTCGCGCGGCGGATCAGCTGGAGGCCCTCGAGGACCAGGCCCCGGGGGTGGCCGTCGGCGCAGACGAGCAGGGACCACAGCGCGTCGTGGGTCGCCCACGCCAGGCTGTCCAGGCTGGCGATGTCGAGGACCGTGCCCTCGATCGGCGAGAAGTGGAGCTCCGTGGCCCGGCCGAGGGGGAGCACGGACGGCTCGTCCCAGCGGGTCAGGAGGCTGGTGGCTTCGGGCGTCGTCATGGGGCGGGGGCCTCGTCGGGGGGCAGGTAGCGAACGCAGGTCCAGGGCGGCACGACCCGGAGGGTGAGGGCGGCGGCGGGCTCGCCGAGGCGCACGACCGCGTCTTCGGCGCGGAGCGCGGGCCGGCCCCCGGAGGAGACGACCAGCCCCGCCTCGATCCGCAGCTCGGCACCGAGCGGGTCGACGCGTCCGGCGTACCAGTCGAGCGGGCGGAGGGCGACGACCTCGCCCAGCGCGAGCGCGGGGGGGCCGGCGGGCGCGGCGCCGGCGTCCTCTTCGTCCTCGTCCTCGACCGGCGCGAGATCGACGTCCTCGCCCCCGTCCTGGAGCCAGCGCACGAGGTCGAGGCCGCCGGCGGTGCGGTCGGGGTCGAGCTCCATCGACTCGGCCCAGGTCTGCAGGTCGACCTCGGCCGTCGCCTCCTCCCGCAGGGCGCGCCGCTCGTCGGCCGCCGCTTCCGCCGCCGCGCCCGCGAAGGAGCGCTCCGCGAGGGCGCCTCGATCGTCCTCTCCGGGCAGGCGCGCGAACGCGCTGCGTCGGGGCACGTCAAGCAGCTCCAGCAGGGCCCGCGCCTCCGGTCCGCAGCCCCGGCCGGGGAGGTAGCGGGGCAGCCACGCCAGCAGGCGCTCGGTGCGGTCGTGATCGCCGAGCAGGGACGCTTCGCCCAGCCCGAAGGCCTCCAGGAGCATCCGCGACGCGGTGGGGTGGGAGCCGAGCTGCCACCAGGCGTCGCGGGTGGCCGTGAGGAGCTCGAGCGGGAGGAAGAGCAGCTCCGCCGCCTCCAGCATCGTCGGCCGGTCGTCCCGATGGGCTCGCCGCGCGGCGTCGATCATCATCTTCGAGGTGAGCCGGTGCATGCCCAGGCCGGTGGTGCGCTTCGCGCCCCCGTCCTCGATCTGCCGGTAGCGCCCCTCCTCGGCGTCGAGCAGGAAGCACGCGCCGACCCAGCTCAGGTCGTCGCGGGCGTGCCGCTCCCTCACCCAGGCGCGCAGCGGCGCCAGGGGCTCGGCGTGGGGCCAGGGGATGGGGCTACCAGGGCGCAATCTTCATCTCCGCGAAGCCCGGCTCGTCCCGCGCGTACTCGACGGGCTTCGGCTCGGGCCGCGCCCGCTCCGCCGCGACGACCGCCGCGTCCAGCCACAGGTCCAGCCGCGGCAGGGGCTCCTGCCGGCCCTCCTCCTCGTGCGCCGGACGCAGCGCGCCAAATGGCAGCGCGCCCGGTCGGAAGCAGGGCAGCAGGTGGTGGTCGACGTCCTTCGTGCTCACCAGCCGCAGGGGGTGGAAGGGCAGGACCACGCAGTCCTCGATGTGGGGCACCCGATCGCTGACCGAGCGCACCCGGCTGCGCACCGCCGACGCCATCGAGACGAACGCGGCCTCCTCCATCGGTTGATCCGGGTCGCCCAGGGCGATGGCGACCCCCCGGGGGCCCAACTCGTCCAGGCGGGCCAGCCCCTCCGCGGTCGCCCGCCGGGACCAGTCGCCCCCGTGCTCGAGGCCCCAGGTGCCCGCCGCCAGCAGCAGCCGCTCGGCGTGGGTCCACACCCTCAACACCCAGCTCTGCTCCTTCGCGCCGAGCGCCTCCCGCGCGATGCGCTCGAGGTCGGCCGGCACCGCGGGCACCGCGCCCCGCTCCGGGCCGAAGAGCCGGGCCATCGCCGCGTCGGTGCCCTCGGCCGCCTGCCCCAGCGCGGTGGGCGTGGGGTTGAACACCGCGGTGATCGCCGGGGTCTGGCCCGCGGTCTGCCGCGCGTCCGTGATCGTGCCCGACAGCAGGTTGCCGAGGGGGCCGTCGGTGCGCCGGTACCAGTCGAACTGCAGCGTGCTCCCGGGGGCGAGGCGGCGCTGCTCGGCGTCGGCGGCGAGGCCGAAGCGGGCCCGGCCCTCCACCGAGTCGAGCACGAGCGCCCGCCAGTCCTTGAGACGATCGACGACCTTGGGTCCGCGCAGGACCGTGATCGACGCGAGGGAGAAGGCGTCGAGCAGGCGGCGCATCGGCCGCACCGCGGCGTCGGGCATCACGGAGCCGAGGGCCTCCTGCATCTCGTCGGTGACGATGTCCGTCCAGAGGAGGTCGACCTCGCCGGGGCCCAGGTCCACGTCCACCGAGCGGCCGTCGAAGTCGAGGGGGGCGTTGATGATGGCGGCGGGGTTCAGGAAGATCCCGCGGGGGGGCGGGCCGCCGCGGCGCATCCGCGGGGCATGCACGACGACCACACCGCCCTGCCGCGCGAAGTGGGGCTCGACCTCGTAGACCGCGATCGAGCAGGCCCGCGGGCCCTGATCGACCGGCAGCGGCTGCGGCATCGTCCACTCGGGGACGCACCGCTTGACCGATCCGTCGGGCTCCAGGACCTCCAGGCTGGGGGGCTTCTCGTCGCCGAGCAGGGCGTCGTAGACCACCGCGAGGCGGAAGCGCTCGCCCTTCTTCAGCTCGCCGAAGTCCAGCGCCGCCATCAGCCCGCACGAGTCCGTCAGGCGGGTCCAGTGGGCCTCGTAGGGCATGGGAGACAGCCACGCCGGGGTGGAGGCGGGAGCCTGCGCGTCCCGGACGAAGCGGGGCGTGGCGGGCAGCAGCGCCGCGGCCTCGCCGAGCAGGCTGCGGAACTCGGCCCAGAGCTGCTGCGCGAAGTCGGGCGGCGCGGGCTCCAGGGTACGGAGCAGGTCGGCGGTGTCGATCGCGTCGGGGCATCCGGTGAGCTCCGGAATGCCCTCCACGCCGAAGCCGAGGCGGGTGTCGTCGGACTCGCTGGTCACCTCGATCAGGGGCTGCCAGCCGCGCAGGCGCCCCCACTGCCGCGCCCTGCGGCGCTCGCCGGTGCGGGGGAAGGGCCAGGTGGGGTCGATCTCCGCCAGCAGCTCCACCCGGTCCTCGCGCACGACGCGCCGGAGGAACAGCCAGCCGAGGTTCGCGGGGCCGTCGGGGCCGAACGCCTCCGTCAATCGTTCGACGACGTCCTTGAGGGCCTCGTCGGGCTTGCGCTCGATGGTGAAGGTGAAGAGCTCCTTCTCCAGCAGATCGAGGTCGCCCTCGGCGCCCCGCCAGGCGACGTGGCTGGCGGGGAAGGGGTGCCCGACCCGGTGCGCGCCCACCAGGCGCCCGCCTTCCAGCCGGTAGAGGCCGAGGACGGAGCCGGGGCGGACCGGCACCCTGCGCTCGAGGAAGGCGAAGTGCACCTCCTCGCGGGTGTCGTCGGCGGGGGCGACGACGTGGGGGGGCTCGTTGCTGTCGGAGAGGCCGTCGAGCGTGTCGAGCACGCCGGCGGCGGCGGCCTCGACCGCGACCACGCCGAGGGCCGGCGTCGCCGATCGCAGCTCGCGGCCGAGCAGGGCGAGGAAGTACTCGACGACGGAGCGCGGCTGATCGTCGAGGGACGCCGACAGCGCCTCGGCCATGAACGCCAGCTGCTCCACGAGCATCCACGCGGGGTCGCCGGGGACGTCGAGGATGTCGGCCACCGCGGGGTAGCGGCGGCGGAGCTCGGCGCGGACCTGGTCGAGCAGGTCGGCCCGGGAGAGGCGCTGGGAGGGGGGGAGGGGGAACTTCAAGGCGTCACCGGGAGCTTGAGCTGGGTGCTGTCGCCCGCACCGGCGCTCAGCGAGAGGTTCACGACGAGGGTGGCCTGGCCGCCGAGGGGCACGAGGCTGCGCTCGATCGGTCCGACGGGGTGGAAGCCGGGGGTCTCGCGGGGCTGCACGCTCACGTCGCAGGTCTGCACCGTCACCTCCGGCAGCCAGCGCGTGATCGCCTGCGTGATCCGCGAGCGCGCGAGGTCGAGGGTGACGCCGGTCGCGCCCTCGCCGACCAGGGCGCGGAGGTCGAGCCCGAACTCCGGCATCCAGGGGATGTCGCCGGGGCGGGTCGACAGCAGCTGCTCCACGCGGAACGCCAGGGCGTCCCCGCCGGAGACGAGGAGGTCGGGGGCGGAGCCGAGGGGCAGCGCAGGGTCGAAGCCGTAGCGGGACATCACTTCGCCTTGACGAGGCTGTCGGAGACGAGCCGGACGGTGGTGGTGTAGGTGCCCCGCGAGTCGACGCGGTGCGCGCTCTCGACGGCGAGGTAGGTCCCGCTGAGCTCGCCCACGCCGCCGACCTCGAAGAGCTTGCCCGAGAGGGCGTCCTCGTTCCCGCGCAGGACCAGGGTCCCGGTGGCGAAGCCGAAGGCCAGGCGCTGGTGCACCGCGTCGGCGTGCTTCTTGGCCTCGACCTCGGTGGTCAGCGGAACGTTGTCGATGACGATCTCCGCCGCGCCCAGCGCCTTCTTGTACGCGGCCGGGCCGGTGTCGCCCTTGCTGATCTTCTTGAGCTTGGCCCCCTTGGAGACGGCCTTGATCTGCTTGTCCTTGATGTCGTCCCAGCCGGCCACCGTGACCTGCGTCGCCTGACCGGCCAGGGAGTAGCCCATGCGGAAGGTCAGCAGGTCGTCGCCGAACTGCACCGGGATCGCCGCGCCCGCCGCCGCCACCTCCGTCGGCTCGAAGTGCAGCTCCTTGCCGATCGTCCGCACGTGGCAGTGGTAGCGCCGGGCGAGGGCCAGCAGGAAGTCCAGGTCGGTCTCCCCGGACTGCATCTCGAACAGCGGGGTGACGGCCAGGGCCGCGACCTTCGGGGTCAGGCCGTACTCGCCTGCGATCTCCTTGACCACCTTGTCCGTCGCGATGCCCTGCCAGGACCGGGCGTGGCTCTTCTGGCGCATCTTGAACAGGGCATCGAGCCCCTGGACGTGGAGGGTGCGTCCGTTGTTCTCGGCCCGGTGCTCCAGCGCGACGACGAACCCCTCGAACTTGATCGGCTTCTTCTTGCCGATCTCGACGGTGTACGCCTTCCCGAGCTGGATCTTCTTCTCCAGGTCGTCCGCCGACTCCCAGGGATCGATCGACAGCGAGAACGAGTCCAGCGCGCCGAGCCCCTCCCGGAACTCGAACTCCACCCGCTGGTCGTCGACGCCCAGCGGAATGAGCGTCGAGTCGATCGTGAGGTTCAAAGGCACGCCTCAGAGAGGTCCTCTAGTGGAATGCGTGGGCCCGCCGGGCCTTGTCCGAGCGAGCGGAACACGTCGTCGAGGTCCTTGCCCTCCTTGTCGACGAGGCGGAACTGCCTGGCGACCACCTCCTTGTCGGTGGACTCGCCGCGCGGCGGGGTCTCGGTGTCGACGAAG
>CALCXL010000224.1 GCA_937907595.1 uncultured Pseudomonadota bacterium | reverse complement strand
CCAGTCCCGCGTTCGGCCCGCCCGCGTTTCCCCACCACGCCCCTCCGCGTCCTGCATGTGACGATGGAGTTGGGGCCCTGGTCGGTGGTCGGCGACGTGGGCGAGTACGTCGCGAGCCTGGCGGCCGCCCAGTTCGCGGCCGGCGATCGGGTGACCGTGGTGACGCCGCTGCACGCCGACGGCGCTTGGCCGATCTCGGGGATGCGGCAGGTGGTCGGCACCCGGGCCGTGGTCCGCCTGGCCGACCGCGAGTTCCCCTTCGCCCTGCGTCGCCTGACCCACCCCAGCGGCTTCGAGGTGGTGCTGGTGGAGAGCGCGCTCTTCGAGCGGGCCGGCGTCTACGCGCACCCCGACACGGGAGAGATCCACGGCGACACCCTGCTCCGCAGCTCGGTGCTCTGCCACGCGGCGCTGTACTACGCGCTCAACGCCGGCGGGCGCTGGCAGGTCATCCACGGCCACGACCACCACGGCGCCCTGGCCGTCGCGCTCCTGCAGCGCCGCTTCCAGCCCACCCCCCTGCAGCACGCCCGCAGCGTGCTCACGGTGCACGACCCCTCCCGGCTGGGCATGCACCCCCCCGAGGAGACGGAGCTGGCCGGCCTGCCCGAGTCCGAAGGGCGCCCCGGCGGCGCCTTCGCCTTCGAGGGCGCGCTGTCCATGCTGCGCGCCGGCCTGAAGACGGCCCGCGCGGTGCACTGCGTCGCCGAGGCCCACCGGGAGCTGCTCACCACCCCCGGCGCCCACGGGCACCCCCTGAGCGCCGACGCCGCCAACAGCCTGCTGGACTCCGTGCCCGGCGGCGTGGATCCGCAGGAGTGGGACCCGAACACCGATCCCGCCCTCGCCTCCTCGTTCGACGTCGCCGATCTCTCGGGCCGCGCCGCCTGCCGGGAGGACCTGCTGGGGCTCTGCGGCTGGACGGACGACGGCAGCTTGCTGGTGGGCTACGCCGGCCCGATCTTCCCCGAGCGCGGGCTGCTGGAGCTGGCCGAAGCGCTGCATGGTCGCCCCGGCCTCCCGATCCGCCTCATCCTGGCCGGTGGGGGGGACGGCGACACGCTGGACCGCCTGGCGGCCCTCGACGAGCCCCGGCTGCGCTTGTTGGGCGACGATCCCACCCTGCGGCGCCAGGTGCTCGCCGGCCTGGACGTCTACGCGCTGCCGGGAGCCGACTGCGCGGGCGATCTCAGCCACGGTCCGGCCCTGCGCTACGGCGCCTGCGTGCTGCACCAGGCCTCCGCTCCCCCCGACGGCATCCCCCCCGCCGCCGCCCTCGTGGTGGAGGAGGACGAGGATCTCGGCGAGGTCCTGGCCCGGCTGGCGGCCCATCGCCCGGACCCCGACGCTGTGGTCGCCGCCCTGCAGCACACCCAGCCCTGGCACGAGACGGCCCAGCACATCCGCCGACGCTTCTACCTGGAGCCCCTGCCATGACCCCCCTTCCCTGGCTCCTGATCGCCGCGTCCGCTGCCTTCGCGCAGCCGGCCCCCGCCGATCCTCCCCCCCCGGCTCCCCCCGGCCCCTGGGGGCTCGAGGGCCCCCTCGCCGACCGCTTCGTCGCCCTGACCACCAACGACTTCGCCTGGGACCGCGCGGTGGCGGTGGGCAGCAGCACGGTGGCCGACGGCTTCATGAAGCTGACCATCTCCTCCGGCGTCGTCGTGCCGCTGCAGCTTGCGTCCGGGGCGGTGATCGGCGGCTTCTTCCAGGGCGACTGCGCCTTCGCGTACACGCCACCGCTGGGGGTGGAGCGCCGCGCGTTCGAGATCGGCACCGGCCTGCGGGACATGGAGCCGAGGGCCTGCGATCAGCTCCTCGTCGTCACCGACGACCCCACCTTCCTGGGCGCCCTCGGCCTGGACCCCGACGACCCCACCATCGCCGCCGCCGACAGTCCCGGCGCGGCCACGCCCTGGCTTCGCAGCCTGCGCAAGGACCAGGAGATCTTTCGGGAGGAGGAGCGCCACCACGGCACCTTCGCCCTCCAGGCCTTGTTGCGCGCCCTGGGCGCCCTGTCGGCCGATCAGAGCGGCGTGCCCGACCTGAGCCTGGCGGCCCACCTGACCGAGCCGCTCCCGGCGCGCCTCCGGCCCGACGCCGAGCCCTTCAACACCTTCCGCTACCGGCGGGGCCCCCGGGGCCTCTTCGACCACAACGAGGGCGTGAACACCCTCGCCGAGCACGTCGGGGAGCGCCAACACCGCCACGGCGCGATCCTGACCTCGCACCCCCGGGAGGGGACCCTGGAGGAGGTCTGGCAGCCCGCCAACCTGGACGTGGTCTCGGCGGCGATGGATCTGGACATCGAGGTCGGGATCAAGCCCTACGCCACCATGAAGGCCACGGCGAAGCTGACCATGACGACCCTGCGATCGCCCGTCAGCTCGGTGCTGCTCGATCTGGCGCAGCGCATCGAGTTCAAGGGGATCGGGGAGACCCTGGGCTTCGACGTGGAGTCGGTCACGGACTTCAAGGGCCGCCCCCTGGAGTTCGTGCACCAGGATCAGAACCTGCTGGTCCGCCTCCGATCGCCCCTGCCCCCCGGCCAGGCGGAGATCCTCACCATCACCTACGCCGGCAACGCCATGCCGCGCCTCGGTCCCGACTCCTTCGGGCTGCTCGCCAACTACTCCTGGTGGCCGCAGCCGGGCATGCACGATCGCCTGACCTGGGCCGTGGACATCTGCCTGCCCGCGGGGCTGCGCGCGGTCGGAACGGGTACCACGCTCAGCCAGACGGTCGAGGGAGGGCGCCGCTGCGAGCACTGGGAGGAGGAGGTGCCGGTCTCCTTCCCGGCGATCAACGTCGGTCGCTGGGAGACGGCGGAGATCGAGGGCCCCCACGGGATCCGGCTGCGCGGGTTCTTCCTCTCCGAGGAGAGCAACCAGCTCGAGCCCTCGCTGCATGAGACCGCGCGCGTCCTGGCCTTCTACGAGTCGCTGCTGGGCCCCTACCCCTACCAGGAGCTCGACATCGCCCTCGCGCGGGAGAACATGGGCTTCTGGCAGGCGCCCGCGGGGCTGCTCGAGCTGAGCAAGATGGAGGGCCAGGCCCGCAAGACGGCCAAGAAGGACCTGCGCAGCGACTTCTATCCCCACGCCTCCACCGCCACCCTGGCCCACGAGATCGGGCACCAGTGGTGGGGCCACGTGGTGGGCTGGAAGACCTACCGCGACCAGTGGATCAGCGAGACGTTCGCCGAATACCTGTCGTTCCTCTACATGAGTCAGTACTACGGCGAGGAGAGCTACCTGGGCCGACTCGAGTACTGGGAGCAGGCCGCGCGCCTCACGGACCACTACGGGCCCGCGACCCTGGGCTTCCGGCTGGGTCGGGGCCGGATCGGCCAATTCTACCGTCGTGGGCCCTACGTCCTGCACATGCTCCGGCGCCTGGTGGGCGACGCCCCGTTCATGGACTGGCTGAAGCAGGTGACGACGATCACCTCCAACCGGAACCTCTCCACCGGCGACCTGCTGATCATCACGGAGAAGATCCTGGGCCCGCCGGCCCGGGAGCACCTGGAGAGCTGGATGACCCAGACGGGCCTGCCCGATCTGGAGATCGTCTACCGCCAGGTGGGCCAGAAGCTGGAGGTCACGCTCAAGCAGAGCCAGCCCGAGCCGCCCCGCCGGCTGGTGGTGCCGATCCAGCTCGTGGGCAGCAAGGGCAAGGCGAAGGACCACTCCCTGGCCATCGACGGCCGGGAGGTCACGGTGTCCCTTCCCCTGCCCCCCGGCGGCTTCAAGAAGCTCCTGCTGGACCCCGAGCGTGAGCTGCTCGCCGGCAAGAAGACGGTCCGTGAGGCCAGCGAGGAGCCCGACGTCGACGAGGCCCCCACCGCCCCGCCCATGGACCGCGACGAGGCCGCGGACGCGCCCTGATCGAGCCTCCGGGCCGCGGCTGGGGGAGCTTGCGCGGGCAGGGACGGCCGCCGCAGCCCAGGGCCGCGGGAGTCCGCCCACCGGGCACCCCTTGACCCGGGTGCCCTGATTGGATTACCTTCGCCCGGCCCTGGACCCGGGGTCCGCCGCCCTCGGGGGAGACGCGGGCCCCCCCCACCCGAACCGCACGCTGCCCCCACGGGGGCGTCGCTGCTCCGCGAGGAGAGCATGACGCGTAGCTTCCTTACCAGCCTGGCCGGGGTCGGGCTCCTCCTCGTCCTGGCGGTCATCACCGTCATCAACACGTGCCAGTCGGACCGCATCGAGCGCACGCACCTGGACCTCGTCCAGCGCGTGGACAAGATGGAGAAGAAGCTGGAGTCCGGCGGGTTCAGCACGTCGAACGGAGGCTCCGGTCCCACCGGCGGCATCTTCGGCGCTCCTGAGCCGGCCTGGTACACCGCGGCCATGCAGGACCCGGCAAACCTGCTCAAGCGGGACCGGGTCGACTGGCTGCCCCCCCAGGCGGAGTCGGGCGGGACGCTGTACCTGCACCAGGGCAGCGACCCCTACGGGTTCAACTACCTGACCACCAGCAGCAACCCGGTCACAGAGATCCAGTGGTACGTCTCGCCGCCGCTGGTCATGCGCCACAAGCGCAACCCGACCCAGTGGCGGCCGTCGGTCGCCTACTCCATGACCACGCCGGACGACGGCCTGACCTACGTGTTCAAGATCCGTGAGGATCTGACCTGGCACGACGCCGCCGTGGACTGGGACAGCGGCCGCTACGACTGGCTCAAGGGAGACCACCGCGTCACCGCCCGGGACGTCGTGTTCATGATGGACATGCTCATGAACAGCCAGGTGACGGGCGCCGCCCCCCTGCGCAGCTACTTCGACGACCTGGTCAGCTACGAGGCGGTCGACGACTTCACGTTCAAGCTGGTATTCAAGCGCAAGATCTACAGCCAGCGCGCCACCGCCATCCCGTCGATCTTCCCGGTGCCCGAGCACCTGTACGCCTACGACCAGGACGGCAACCGCTACGACAAGGAGATCCTGGGTCAGAAGTTCCAGGACCACTGGTACAACCCGATGGGCATGGGCTACGGCCCCTACAAGCTGACCAAGCTGGAGCCCGGCGTCGCGGTCACCCTGGAGCGCAACCCCGACTGGCCCATCGAGGGCGCCGCCTTCGACAAGGTGATCTACCTGATCCTCAAGGACCAGAACCAGCCCCCGCGCAAGCTGCGGACGGGTGAGCTGAGCATGGCCTACCTGCAGCCCGGCCAGTACCGCACCGAGGTGCTGGAGGGCGGGCCCGACTCCCCCTTCAACAACGGTGAGTTGACCCCCGGCGAGTACTGGGAGCAGACCTTCTTCTACGTGGGCTGGAACATGCGCAAGCCCATGTTCCAGGACAAGAAGGTGCGGCAGGCCCTGTCCCACGCCTTCAACGCCGACCTGTTGCTGCACGACGTCTTCATGGACCTGGGAGAGCGCTGCACGGGCCCGATGCCCAGCTTCCTGGAGTTCTACAACAAGAACGTGCCGGCCTACGCCTACGACCTGGACCGCGCCCGCAAGCTGCTGGCGGAGGCCGGTTGGGCGGACACCAACAGCGACGGCATCCTCGATCGGGAGATCGACGGCAAGCAGACCGAGTTCGAGTTCACGCTCATCGTCTACGGCAGCTCGGACGAGTACCGGACCCTGGGCAACGTCTTCAAGGAGGACCTGGCCAAGATCGGCGTGAAGATGACGGTCAACCCCCTGGAGTTCTCCAGCCTGCTCAAGGAGGTGCACGACCGCGAGTTCGACGCCGTGACCTTGGCCTGGGTGAGCTCGCCGGACGTCGACTTCAACCAGATCTGGCACAGCAGCCAGGCGGATGAGGCCCGCTCCAGCAACCACGTGTACTTCAAGAACGCGGAGGCGGACGCCATCATCGAGAAGATGAACACCGCCTTCGACTTCGAGGAGCGCAAGGCGCTGGCCCACCGGTTCCACGAGCTGGTGGCGGAGGAGGCTCCGTACACCTTCTTCTTCACGCGCAAGCGCCCCGCCTTCTGGCAGAAGGATCTGCAGAACGTCAGCTTCCTTGGCTATCGGCCGTACCGCTCCCACTGGGGCTGGTACTGGGGCCAGCCCTGAGGGGCTGAGTCGGAGGACGTCGCATGTTTGGATACATCGTCAAGCGCGTGCTGTTGATGGTCCCGACGTTCTTCGCGGTGAGCCTGATCGTCTTCGTGGTGCTCAACTTCGCGCCGGGCAACCCCGCGCAGGTGGCGCTGGCGAGCGGCGACGGCAAGGGCGGCCAGAACACGCAGCTCTCCACGCAGACCCGGGAGAGCTACCGGCTGTTCAAGGAGCAGTTCAACCTGGACAAGCCGATCCTGCTGAACACCCGGTTCCGGCTCACCACCGACCGCGTGCGCGGCACCCTGGACGACCTGCTGAAGCCCGCCGGTGACGTGGCGCCCGCCCGGCGCTCGGACGCCGAGGACAACATTGAGAATTGGGGCAGCTACGCCGTCCCGGCGCTCATGGACCTGCTGACCAACGATGCCGATCGCACCATGCGCGCCTTCGCGTCGCAGCGGCTGGCCGTCAACTCCCAGCGGTCGCTCACGATGGGGGGCCGCAACCGCCTGACCGACGAGCAGCGCGCCCACAACAAGGACGTCGCCCAGCAGAACGGCGAGGCGATCAAGTGGACGTTCACGCCGGAGGCCGACGCCGAGCGGGAGGGGGCCGTCGTCTCTTTCTGGACCGGCTGGTACGAGACCAACCGCGCCCGCTACGAGTACAGCGGATCCGACAAGGTGCGGATCTTCTTCACGGACACCCGCTTCGCCAAGTACTGGTCCAACCTGGCCCACCTCGACTTCGGCATCAGCCACGTCGACAAGCGGCCGGTGCTCCCCAAGATCTTCCACAAGCTGCGCTACTCGCTGACGCTCTCGCTCTGCGCGGTGCTGCTCATCTACTTCGTGTCCGTGCCCCTGGGCATCTGGTCGGCGGTGAACCGGAACACCACGCCGGACCGGTTCGTGACCGTGATCCTGTTCATGCTGTACTCGCTGCCCAGCTTCTTTGTGGGCGTGTTCCTGCTGAACCTGCTGAGCCGGGGCACGCCCTTCTCGGTGTTCCCGACCTCGGGCTTCGAGTCCCTTGAAGTGGGCGGCATGACCACGCTGGATCGGCTCAAGGACATCGTCTGGCACGTCTTCCTGCCGATCATCTGCCTGAGCTACGCCGGCCTCGCCGCCCTGTCCCGCTACGCGCGCACCGGCCTGCTGGACGTCATCCGCAGCGACTACATCCGCACGGCGCGCGCCAAGGGCCTGCCCGAGTTCATCGTCATCGTGAAGCACGCCGCCCGGAACGGCATGATCCCGATCCTCACGCTGATGGCGACCATGCTGCCCGCGCTCTTCGGCGGCTCGGTGGTGGTGGAGGTCGTGTTCGGCATCCCGGGCATGGGCTCGTACATGTTCGAGTCCATCCAGGGCCGCGACTACAACGTGGTCATGGCGGTGCTCCTGATCTCCTGCTCGCTCACGCTGGTGGGCATGCTGATCTCGGACCTCTCCTACGCGCTGGTCGACCCGCGCATCACGTTCGACTAGGCCCATGGCGGATCCCGACGACAAGGACCCCAAGGGGGGTGACGATGAGGGCCAGAGCAGCACAGGCTCGCTGCTCAAGGTCTCCTCGTCCCTGGCGGACGACATCCTGGCGGACCTGGAGGCGGCCGAGGGCACCCTGGACGAGGCGACAAGCCAGGAGCTGGACGTCATCACGGACGAGGCCCTGCGCGCGATCGCGGACCAGGCCGTGGCCGAGCGCGTCGCCCGCGACGGCGGCAACCAGGACGACAGCGCCGAGGACCTGACCTACTTCGACATCGTCTACACGCAGTTCCGCAAGAACACGGTCAGCTACTGGAGCCTCTGGTTCGTCTTCTTGCTGTTCCTGCTGGCGGTCTTTGCGCCGGCGATCAGCTCCAACCAGCCGGTCTTCTGGAAGACCGCAGACGGCGTCTCCTCGCCCTGGCTGGTCTCGCTCTTCGACCGCAACTTCTTCGAGAACCCGGTCGACATCTTCTTCAACCTGTTGCTGGTCATCGGGCTCCCCCTGAGCGCCTTCGCGGCCTGGCGGGTCAAGAAGATCGGCGCCCTGGGGCTGCCGAAGCGACCGCGGCGTCGCCTGATGCGCAAGGTCGTGTTCCAGCTGATCGGGCTCGTGGCGGTGCTGTACGCGGGCCTGCTCCTGGCCCCGAGCTCCGGCCGGTACATCCTGTACCCGGAGCTGGAGGCCACGCTGCAGGCCGACGGCAAGGAGGTCTCGGCGATCTACCCGCCCAGCCGCTACACCTTCCGGCAGACCGGCTTCAAGAGCGTCGCCAAGCCGTCGTTGACCCACCTGCTGGGCACGGACCAGAGCACGCGCGACGTGGCCACCCGCCTGCTGTTCGGCACCCGGATCTCGCTGACCATCGGCATCATCGCCGTGGCGATCTACGTCTTCATCGGCATCTTGCTGGGCGCCACCGCGGGCTACTTCGGCGGCCGCGTGGACATGGCGATCCAGCGGATGATCGAGATCACGATGTCGGTGCCCACCTTCTTCGTGATCCTGACGGTGATGGCCTTCCTGGAGAAACGCTCCATCTTCCACATCATGCTGGCCATCGGCCTGGTCAGATGGACCGGCGTCGCCCGGCTGGTGCGCGGCGAGTTCCTGCGCCTGCGCAACCTGGACTTCGTCACCGCCGCCCACGCTCTGGGCTACCCGCGGCGGCGCATCATCTTCGAGCACATCCTGCCCAACGCCCTGGGCCCGGTGCTGGTCTCCGCCGCCTTCGGCGTGGCCTCCGCCATCCTGCTGGAGAGCACGCTCTCCTTCCTGGGCCTGGGCGACCTGAGCGCGCCGTCCTGGGGCCAGATCATCCAGGAGGGCTACGCCACGGGCGCCTGGCACCTGATCCTGGCGCCGGGCTTCGCCATCTTCGTCACCGTGTCGGCCCTCAACCTCGCCGGCGAGGGTCTGCGCGACGCCCTCGACCCGAAGCTCCGGCAGTAGGAGGCCCCGTGACGAAGGAACCGCTGCTCGAGTTGGACGACCTGCGCACCTACTTCTACACCGACATCGGCGTGGCGCAGTCGGTGGATGGGGTGTCGTACACGGCCTACAAGGGGGAGACCCTGGGTGTGGTCGGCGAGTCGGGCT
>CALCXL010000223.1 GCA_937907595.1 uncultured Pseudomonadota bacterium | reverse complement strand
GACGACGCCACCACCGACGACGACGACACGGTCTCCGACGACGACGACACCGCCCCGGACGACGACGACGACAGCGACGCGCCCGTGGACGGCGAGGACATCACCTGCGACGAGTTCAGCGAGGAGCCGACGCTCTGGTACGTCTCCGCCGACGACTCCAACTCCCAGGCCGACGGCGCCCACCTGCGCGCCCTGCTGGAGTCGAACCTCTACCTGCCCTATTACGCGCCCTTCCGTCCCTACGAGCTCTTCAACTACTACTCCTGGGACTTCCCCACGCCGCCCGCGGGCCAGCTGGGCCTGGACGTGCAGCTCCGCGCCGACGCCCAGGACCCCGAGCTCTTCACCCTGGCGGTGGGCGTGACGTCGCCGGCCATGTCGGAGGTCACCCGCCCCGACCTCAACCTGACGTTCACCGTGGACACGTCCTGCTCCATGGGCGGCCCCGGCATCCAGAACGAGCAGGCGGCGCTGGCGGCGATGGCCTCGTCCCTGCGGGCGGGGGACATCGTCTCGGTGGTGGAGTGGAGCAACAGCCAGGCGCTGATGATCGACTCCCTGGCGGTGACCGGCCCGGCCGACTCCACCCTGTCGACCTACATCAACAACCTGAGCGCCGGCGGCGGCACCAACCTCAGCGGCGGGCTGCAGGCGGCCTACGCCCAGGCCAACGCCAACTTCGACCCGGAGAAGCTCAACCGCGTGGTCCTGATCAGCGACGGCGGCGCGAACATGGGCATCACCGACGGCCAGCTCATCGGGGCCAACGCCGAGGACGCCGAGGACGAGGGCATCTACCTGGTGGGCATCGGCACCCCGCCCCACGGCACCTACAACGACGAGCTGATGAACGACGTCACCGACCTGGGCAAGGGCGCGTACATCTACATCGACGAGCCTGGCGAGGCCTGGCACCAGCTGACCGGCTCGCGCTTCCTGTCCAACATGGCCCTGGCTGCCAAGGACGTGCGGCTGGAGATGACGCTGCCCGCCGGCTTCGCCGTGGAGACCTTCTACGGTGAGCAGATCAGCCAGGACCCCACGGAGGTGGAGCCCCAGCACCTGGGGCCCAACGACTCGATGCTCTACGTGCAGACGGTGCGGGACTGCTCGGCCGACGTGGAGAGCGCCGCCGCCGTCTTCGAGTTCACCGTCACCTGGCAGGACCTGGCCACGGGCGCCGACATGAGCACCGGCTTCAGCGCCACCCGCGACGAGCTGCTGGCCTCCTCGGCCCGCGAGCTGCACAAGGTCTCCGCCATCACCGCCTACCTGGACGCCGCCAACGGGGTCTACTCCCTGCCCGCCAGCGACCGCGCGGCCTACATGGACGGGGTCTGGAACGAGGTCAACGCGGTGCTGTCCTCCTTCCCCACCGACCCGGACCTGCAGGAGGTGCTGTACCTGACCGGGCTCCTGCGCAACCGCTTCTGATCGCCACGGCGGCCTGATCGAGGGGGGACTCGTTTGCGCGAGGCCGGCGCCCCGCTGCGACCCCCAGGGGCCGGGGCGGGGCGTCGTGCTGTTCTGGGGCATACTCCCGGGCATGAGCGGGGCGGACTTTCAGCGGCTGGCGGACCGGCATGGGCTCCTGACCGGGCCCCTGGGGGCCTTCGACACGTCGGTCTCCGCCTGGCGACAGGGCGCCCTGGAGCTGGGCGACGGCACCCACTTCCTCTTCGTGGAGCGCGGCGACGCCACCCTGAGCCTGCGCGGACGGGACCTGCTGCTGCCCCCGGGGTGGCACGCATCGGTGCCCGGGCCCGCGGTCGTGACCGGCGATCGCGGCCTGGTGATCACCCGGGGAGGCTGGCGCGGCCTGCTGCAGATCGGCGGCCCCCTGGAGGAGCGCGGCCGACTCCGCTACATCGACGGCTGTACGGACACGCTGCTGGTGGCGCCCCCTCGCTTCGGCGACGCCTGCCTCAACCACCTGCACATCCCGCCGGGCACGGCGCAGACGCAGCACACCCACCCCTCCCTGCGCGCCGGCCTCATCGTTCGGGGCCGCGGCCGCTGCGTGACCCCGGACGGCGAGCAGGCGCTGTTGCCCGGCCTGGCCTTCGTCATCCCCGCCGGCTGCCGCCACTCCTTCTTCACCGACGACCTGGCCCTGGACGTGCTCGCCTACCACCCGGACAGCGACTTCGGCCCCACCGACGCCGCCCACCCCATGGTCAACCGGACGGTGCTGTGACCCCGCGGGCCCGCCCATGAAGGCCCCGAGCATCCCCGAGGCCATGGCGAAGGCGACGTCCCACGGCACCTGGTACGTCACCCGGCGGCAGCTGTACCAGGCCTGGGCGAAGCCCGAGGGAGGGTTGGGGTGGCTGACGGTGTTCGCGGTGGCTGCGCCCGCTGCCTTGCTCTACCTGCTCCCGCCGAGCTTGCCGGTGCTGGTCCTCATCGGGGTGATCGTCCTGGGTCTGGCCTGGCGCGCGGGTCGCCTGTTCGTGCCCGACGAGGACAGCTTCGACGCCCTGCTCGCCGACTACCGGCGCCGCTACTCCACGCCCAACCGCCTGCTCCTGCAGCCCGGCCTGCACCAGCCGCCGCCGCCGAGCCCCGAGGGCGACGAGCACGCGCACGGCACCGCGGGGATCCTGCTGGTGGACGACGACCTCCTGGTCGACCTCCTGGTGCGCAACAACCAGCACGCGGCCCTGGGCTTGGCCATTGTCTCGATCAGCGGATACCCCGCCTACGTTCTGCCGCCGCTGCAGGCATCGGCCCCGACCGCGAAGCTCTACGTGCTGCACGGCGCCGGGACGCCCTACCCGGAGATGGCCGCCGCTGCGCAACGGCTCTTCCCCGGCCGCGCCGCGCCGCCGAACGCCGATCTGGGCCTGGGTCACCGCTCCGCGGGGTGGATCACGCTGCCCCCCCTGAGCCGCAGCAACGTCCGCCACGTCGACTCCCTGGGATCGGCCCGCCTCATCGCCCTGCTGGCCCGCGCCATCTCCCTCGGCGTCCCGCTGCGCTCGGCCCACACCCTGATGGCGAAGGAGAGGGCTCGCTCCGGCCGCCGCAGCGGTTTCACCTGGGAGGACTCCGGTGGCTTCGGCTGAGCTGGGGCCGCTGGCGCGGCGATCGCGGCGGGTGCAGCGCCGTCGGGCGTTCTGGGTCCTGTTCTGGGGCTTGCTCTCCACCGTCCTTTGCGCCCGCTGCAGCGCCGATCGCCAGGCGCACCAGGGCGGCGCTCCCCCGGACTCGGCGGATTCGGACTTCGATCATCGCCTGGAGGAGGCCCGCGATCGCCTCAACGTCGGCGACTTCGCGCCCGCCCGCGACGCCCTCGTGGCGCTCGTGCAGCAGGCGCACCCGGGCACCCCCGGGGCCCGCGCCACCTTGCTCTGGGGCAAGGCGGAGTGGGCCCTGGGGCACGACGTCGCCGCGGCGGAGGCCTTCGAGCTGGTCCGTCAGGACTTCCCGAAGTCGGCGGAGGCGCCCAAGGCGCAGCACAAGCTGGGCTGGATGGCGCTGATGGCCGGGGACCGCGCGCAGGCCGCTCGGCGGTGGGGGGACCTGGGGGGCAGCCGGGAGCCGCTGTGGCCCGAGGGCAACCTGCTCGCGGCCTGGGCGGGCGGCACGGAGCTCACCCCCGGCTTCGCCGACCCCGGCGGCCCCGCGACCCGGAAGTGGAAGGACGCGAAGGAGCAGCTGCTGTGGCGCGATCCGATGGCCGAGCAGTCCTTCGAGCTCATCGCCCAGCAGGGGCAGCTGGGCAAGGCGACGGGGAGCAAGGCCGAGCTTCAGCGGCACCGCGCGCGCTTCTTCCTGGGCAAGGCGCACCTGGGGATGGGCGACGTGCAGCGGACCGGGGACGCCTGGCTCACCGCGGCCAAGGGGAATCCCGGCGGCGAGTGGGGCGGTCGGGCGGCGGTCAAGCTGGCGATCCTGGCCCTGGTCTACGGCGACGTCGAGCAGGCCCGCGGTCGGTTGGCGGAGGTGCAGCGCGGCCCCCTGGCGGCGGAGGCCGAGGCGCTGCGCCGCTGGCTGGCGACGGACCCGGACCTGCCCGACCCGCTGCGATAGGCCGTCGACGTGGACGCGATCCTGGGCTTCACCGGCCGGCCCGACCGGCCCCGGCTCGACGCGATGGCCGCCGTCCTGGCGCATCGGGGCGCCTTGATCGACCGGCTGGAGCTCCCCCAGGTCTCGCTGCTGTGGCGGGGCGAATCGAGGGTCGCCCCCCTGGGCCAGGCCGCCGGGCTGGGTCGCTGCGGGGACGTCGTCGTGGCGGTCGCGGGCTCCATGATCGGGCCGACGTCGGCCGATGCGGTGGCGGAGTCCTGGGCGCGGGAGGGGGAACGCGCCGTCGCCGGGTGGCGCGGCTCCTTCGTGGTGGCGGTGTGGGACGGTCGGCTGCACCTGGTGCGCGACGCCGTGGGGGTGCGCACGGCCTACCACAGCAACTTCGAGGGACGTCGCCACTTCGCCGTCGAGCCCAAGGGCCTGCTGGCGGTGCCGGGCCACCCCCGTCGCCTGCGTCCGGCGGGCGTCGCCCAGTACCTCAGCTTCAGCTACACGCCGGGCGAGGGCACGCTGCTGGAGGACGTGCAGGAGCTGCTGCCCGGCCACGTGCACCGGGTCGAGGGCGATGCCCTGCGGCGCCGCCGCTTCTACGACTACGACGCCGAGGGCCCCGAGGAGACGCAGGAGGGCTTCGGCCGGATCTTCCGCGACGCGGTGGCCGAGCGCTTGCCCGTCGACGGCCCCGTCGGCGTCTTCTTGAGCGGCGGGGTCGACTCCAGCGTGGTCACGGCCGAGCTGTGCCGGCAGGCGCCGGGGCGGGTGCAGAGCTTCGCCATCCACTTCGGCGCTGAGCTTCCCAACGAGCTCGAGTTCGCCCGGGCGGTGGCCGAGCGCTGCGGCACCGAGCACCACGAGGTCGAGGTCACACCCGCCGACTTCTTGCCGCGGCTGCGTCAAGCGATGTGGCACCTGGACGAGCCCATCGGCGACCCGATCACGGTGCCCAACGGTGAGCTGGCGCGCTTCGCATCGCACCGGGTGCCCATGATCTTCAACGGCGAGGGCGGCGACCCCATCCTGGGCGGGCCCAAGAACCTGGGCATGCTGCTGCACCACTGGTACGGCGTGCCCCGGGAGCCCCGCTGGCGGGAGCGCCGCTACCTGGCCAGCTACCGCCGGGCCTGGGAGGAGCTGCCGCACCTGCTGACCCCGGAGTTCCGTGAGCTGATCGACGAGGAGCGGGACCTGGAGGGCCTATTGAGCCCCTGGTTCGCCGCCGAGCGGCCGCGCTCCCTGTTGGACAAGCTGATGGCCATCAACCTGCGGTTCAAGGGCGCGCACCTGATCCTGCCCAAGGTCGATCGCATGACGGCGGCGTCGGGCCTGCCCACGGCGGCGCCGCTCTTCGACGATCGCCTGGTCGCGGCCAGCTTCCGCCTGCCCGCCCGCCTCAAGGTGCACGGCGGGGAGGAGAAGATCGTCCTGAAGAACCTGTACCGCGACGCCCTGCCCTCGTCCGTCATCGACCGCCCCAAGAGCGGCATGCGGGTGCCCGTGAGCCACTGGTTCCAGGGCCCCCTGCGCGACGTCGCCCGCGAGGTCCTGGGCCGACGCGCCCTCCGCCAGGCCAGGATCTGGGACCCGGAGCGCGTGCAGAAGCTGCTGGCCTACAACACCACCCAGGCCCCCGGTCGCCACGGGCTGCGGCTGTGGATGCTGCTGACCTTCGAGCTGTGGCGGCGGATCGTGGTGGAGGGGGAGGGGGTGTGAGGTCGGCCGCAGCCCGGGCCTGGAGTCCCGCTCCGGCCCCCTTGGACGCCCCTCCCCGCCGCCGCTAGACTCCGCCCCTTGCCCCGGGATCGGCGGCAGGGGAGGCCTCCATGAACGACACTGCGGCCACACCGACGGACGGCGGCACGCGCGCGGAGATGGCCTTCGCCGTCATCGTCTGCGGGCTGGCGATGTTCCTGCCGGTCGTGATCATCCAGAACGGCTACGACGCCTTCGCGGCGGAGCACGGGGTGGCGAAGGAAGGGGCGGCGGGCGCGACCCTGGCCCTGGCGGTCGTCCTGCGAACCGTCAGCCGCACGATCCTCCGCACCATCGTGCGCACGTCGGCCCGCGCCGGCCTGAAGGCGGGGGTCAAGGGCGCGGTGCAGGGGGTGGCGCGCGTGGCCACCCGCAACCTGTTCGCCAGCATCTTCCGCAGCGCGTTCGGGGGCGCGATGGCCGCCGACGCGGTCAAGCCCACCGAGCCGGCGGCGGTGCGCAAGGCCAACCTGCGCTCCCTGGTGGGCGCGACGGGCCTGCTCTACCTGTCCTGGGTGATCGTCATCGGCTTCGGCCAGCCCTTCGCCAACCTGATGACCGCCGACGAGGCCGCGGTCGCGGAGGTGGCTGAGACGAAGCGCATCGCCGACGCTCACGCCAGCCGGCCCCGCCCGGAGGTGGAGGCCTGGCACGTCAGCCAGGAGATCGACGGCCTGCGCGGCGATCTGACGATCAAGCGCAAGCAGCTCAAGGGCGCCCGCGAGCCGGAGCTGCAGAACCGCATCCGGGTCGAGCTCGAGTCCCTGGGCTGGGACCTGGACGACAAGCAGCACGAGCTCACCTCGCTGCTCATCCAGTCCAACAACCGCGTGACGCCGCCGGTGAAGGTGGAGGCCGCGGAGCCCGAGCCCACCGCCGTCGACCACGCCATCGAGTGGCTGTTCACCCGCGCGCCCTTCCCCGGCGCCACCGGCTGGGGCAGCCCCGTGATCTGGGCCGGCGCGGGGCTCTTCTGCCTGCCGCTGTGGTTCATCTACTTCGTGCAGGCCGGCGCGGCGCGCAAGGAGGGCGTGATCCTGCGGCACGAGACCGGGCCCGACGGCGGCGCCATCCAGCTCTACTTCGCCGGCGCCTTCTCCTACATGCCCCTCTCCAGCGACGTGATCGTGGAGGGCTCCATGGAGCAGAAGGGGCGGGTCTCCCTGGTGGGCCTGCTCGCGCCCACCCTGGTCTCCATCGGCCTGTGGGCCACCTGGAAGGCCACGGGGCTGCACTGGGTCCTGCTCGCCAGCGACGCCTTCCTCATCTACCCGATGATCCAGTCCTTCCCCCTGTCGCCCCTGGACGGAGTCCACGTCTGGCGGTGGAACAAGGGCGTGTGGATCGCCGTCTTCTGCTTTGTGATGGGCGCGTTCCTGTTCATGGGTTCGGAGGGCCTCAAGAATGTCATCTGAGACACCGACCGAAGAGCCGCAGACCCCCTCGAAGGAGGAGCGGGCTCGCATCATGAAGAGCGCGACGTCGGCGTTGATGACCGCGTTGAGCGTCACGGTGCTGTGGCTGTACTTCTACAACCTCGTGGTTCACAAGATGAACCCGGTCCTGGCCTTCTTCAAGATCCTGGACGGCGTCAACGACCTGGTGATCGGGATGATGGCCGTGGTGGTCATCGGCCTGGGCATCGTGGTCATCTTCACGCTGACCACGCTCTTCTCCCAGACCATCACCAACCTGCACTCGGTGCGCCTGCTCGAAGACCTGGTGCGCGACTACCTGTTCCAGGGGCAGTACCGCGAGTTCTTCGCGCGGATGCTGACCTTCAACGAGCTGCCTGCCCCCGAGTCGCCCTTTCCCCGGCACGTCTCCAGCACGATCCTGGTGCTGACGTACCACTACGTGATCGCGTGGTTCTACGTCGTCGTCTTCAGCGAGTGCCTGTACTTCGCGGCCTGGTCCGCGGGCGTCTACCTGGACCTCTACCCCGAGTCCATGAACACGATCCCGCTCTTCGCGGTGGCTGTGCCCTTCACCGCGCGCCTGATGGCCTACTTCAAGTACCCCTACGCCGACGACTACGCCGGGTTCATCCCCGGGATCCTCTTCGTGGTGGTGCTCCTGCTCGCCTTTGTGGCGGCCATGTCGGGCCCCTTCCAGTTCTTCGTCGTCGACGTGGCCAACCGGAGCGAGGCCGGCTTTTTCGAGCAGGGCGCCCTGCTGTGGAAGTTCCTGCAGGACGGCTTGATGATCGCCTTCTATCCGGTGTTCGGAGAGGTGATCTTCTTCTACCTGCAGTACCAGCGCCTGCGCGCCGCCGAGGAGAAGGACGAGGCCGACGCCATCGAGGCCGCCCAGGACGCCGCCGAGGCCGCCGAGTCCGCCGAGTCCCTTGGCTGAGACCCAGCTCTCCCTGGCCCTGGGGGCCGACCGCGCCGGCCACGCGCTGGAGGCGACGGTGCCCGCGGCCGAGCGCCACGCCTACGGTCAGTACTTCACGCCGCAGCCCCTGATCGACCTGGTCCTGTCCCTGGTGGACCCACCCCGCGGTCGCGTCCTGGACTTCGCCTGCGGGTCAGGGCGCTTCCTGCTCGCCGCCCGCCGCTGGGGGCAACCGCTGCGGGGCTTCGAGACCGACCCCGCCGCCCTGGACGCCGCCCGCCTCAACCTCCCCGACGCCGAGCTCCACGCCCAGGACTTCCTCTCCGCGCCGGCGCAGGGCGACGTGGCCCTCATCGTCGGCAACCCGCCCTACGTCCGCCGGCGCGGTGCGAAGCGGGACCTGTACGTCGACTTCCTGGAGCGCTCCGCCGCCCACCTGCGCCCCGGCGGCCAGCTCGCCCTGGTGCTGTCCAACGCGTGGATGGACGTGGGCTACGGCCAGGCGGTGCGCGAGCTGCTGCTGGCCGACTTCGCCGTCGAGTGGATCGTGGAGGGCGAGGAGCGCTGGTTCCCCGGCGCGAAGGTCAACACGGTCGTGCTGGTGGCGCGCAAGGGGAGGGGCGACGTCGTGCGTTTCGGCCAGGTGCAGGCCCTGCCCGGTCCCGTGGAGGTGCTGCGCTCGGTGCCCCAGACCGACCTGCCCGCCGACGCCCCTTGGGGACCCTGGCTGCGCGCGCCGCAGCGTTGGTTCTACGTCGACCGCAGCGGCTTCGTGCCCCTGGGCGACCTGGCCACGATCCGCAGGGGCTACACCACCAACGACAACGGCTTCTACTACCCGCCCGCCGACTGCGGGGTGGAGGAGCGCTGGCTGCGTCCGCTGCTCAAGAGCCCCCGGCGCGTGCAGGGCTTCGCGTTCGATCCGTCGACCCTGCCCGATCGTGTCTTCGTGGCCCCCCCCGACGTGCAGGATCCCGGGGCCCGTCGCTGGATCGGCGACCGGGCCGAGCACTCCCTGCGGCCCATGGACCCCGCGCGGCTCTTCGTCTTCAAGGGGGTGCACCGCAGCTTCCGGGCGCCCCTGGCGTCCTCGCCCCTGCACTTCGACCAGCAGGTCTACGGCCTGGACCCGGCCCCCGGCGTGCCCCTGGAGGGCCTGGCCGCGGTGCTGAACAGCCATTGGGCCTGCCTGGAGCTGGAGCTGGCCGGGCGCGTGAACTTCGGTGACGGGGTGCTGTGGCTGGGGCTGCAGGACCTGCGCGACAAGGTGCGGCTGCCCGATCCCCGGGGGCTGGACCTGCAGGCGGGCTGGCAGCGGCTGCTGGCGACCGGGGAGCGCTCGGGCATCGACGACGCCCTGGGCCTGGATGTGGGCGACGTCGCCCGGTCGGTCACCGAGCGCCGCCTACGACGCGCGAGGCGATAGCGCTCCTGATAGCAGCCGCACCACGGTCCGGCCCTGCTCCTCCAGCCCGCCCTCCAGGGGCAGGTCGTAGACGCTGTGCAGCACCAGCGAGCTGGCGATCGTGGTGATGATGTGGCGCAGGACCACGGCGTCGGCCAGGGTGGGATCCAGCAGGCCGTCGTCCCGCAGCCACTGCAGTTGGGCGCCGAAGTAGGGCAGCACGTGCTCCCCGAAGACGTCCTTGACGATCGCCGCCACCTCCGGCTGCAGGGACAGCTCCTGCAGCAGGATGCGGACCATGTGGGGGTGCCCGCGGACCAGCTCCACCCGGTCCAGCCAGAGGGTCTCCAGGAAGTCCTCCAGGCGGTCGTAGCGGCGCTCGAGCACGGCGCGCAGGGAGCGGGTGGCGATGGGCGCGAAGAAGCGCCTGATCATCGGCGCCATCACGCCCAGCAGCAGCGCCTTCTTGGTCTTGAAGTGCCGGAAGATGGTGCCCTCGGCCACCCCCGCTTCCCGCGCGATCTGGCTGGTCGACGTGCCCGCGTAGCCCTGCTCGGCGAAGAGGGCGGCGGCCGCCCCCTCGATCGCTTCCCGGCTCGCCTTGGGGTCCCGCTTCCTGGCCACAACACCTCCGACGTCGCTCAGCCGACGCATCGAAGCCTATCATGAGTGATTACTCACTTGGCATCAGGAACCGCCCCCCACATGATGTGAGTAATCACTCACCACCTGCTCCCGGAGGGGCCCATGGATCGCATCGCCCGCGCCCTCGTGCTGCATCGTCACCGCGTCCTGCGGGCGACGGGGCTCTGCACCCTGATCGCCATCGCCTGCCTGTTCCGCATGGACTTCAACGCGGACGTGACCTCCTCGTTCCAGGAGGGGAACGAGCGGGGCGAGCAGTTCGCGGCGCTGCAGGAGAAGTACGACGCGGGGGACCCGATCACGGTGGTGCTCAAGCGGGAGGCGGGCTGGACGGACAAGGCGGGGCTCAGCGCGCTGCTGGAGGTGCGCGACGCGCTGCTGGCGGTGGAAGGCGTGGAGTCGGTGGGCACGCTGCTGCCGGAGATTCACCCCCTGACGGGGCAGCCCTTCGATCAGGCGGGCCTGGCCCTGGTGCCGCCGATGTTTCTGGGGCGCATCACGGCGGGGCCGGGCGCGCAGCTGCTGCTGAGCGAGGACGGGAAGGCGACGATGGCGATGGTGTCGCCGGGGGAGGACTTCCTGGGCGCGGCGAAGCGGGTGCAGGAGGTCGCGCTGCCCCAGGGCGTGACGGCGACGTTCGCGGGCAACCCGGTGGTCTTCGCCAGCGTCCTGGCGATGCTCGGGTGGTTCCTGCTGGCGATCCCGCCCACGGTGATCGCGCTGCTGCTGCTGGTCTTCGCGGCGAACATCGGCAGCCGCAAGCTGGCGGC
>CALCXL010000222.1 GCA_937907595.1 uncultured Pseudomonadota bacterium | reverse complement strand
CAGCGCGATCGGGGGACGGCGCCGGTGTTCCCGGCGGATCCGGGCTGGGGATCATTGATCGGGAGGCGTTTCGGCCAGCTCGGCGGGCTGACGACGGGGATCAGCGGTGATCCCCGCGACTTGCCAATGATTTCCAGCTGGGATCCTTGTCGGGGGCTGGGGGGTGAAGGAGGCGGCCGGATCGCGGGCGAGAAAGCGGTGGGATCCCAGGGTGTTGGCTCGAACCGGGGGCGTCGGTCGGGAACCCAGGAGCGACCGGCGTCGGGGGAGCCGGGGTTGAAGTCGTCGATCGGCGCTCAGGGTGATCGATGGACTGCGCCCCGATCAGCGCCCATCCAGGACCGATTGCGGCCACCCAGCGGCCTCCATCCTCGACAGCCAGTCCAGGACCGGCAGGTGCACCGCGCCGGCCACCGCCTTGCCGGTCGCGATCACCGTCCCCGGCGGCTTTGACCTTCCCCCGATTTCCCGGACCACTTCGTTGAGTATGCCTGCTCGGAAATCCGAGCAAGCAGCTTGGAACTCTGCCCCCTGCCCCCGAGGTTTTTCGCATTGTGGCCACCCGGATGGGGGAGAGCCCCGGGCGCCTGGGCTGGTGGGTCTGTCCGCTTACGCTGCGGTGTGGGCTCTGGTGAGGACCACCCCGAGCGCCGCGGCAGGTGCCAGTACGGATGCGGTCGGGTCTTTCGACTCGGCCCTGTCTGCTCACGCTCACGCTCACGCCGCCACCGCGACGGCCTGGTGGGCGGCCCAGTACGCGGCCTCGAAGTCGACCGGGCTGACCTGTCCCAGCGTTGAGTGGCGCCGCCGCTGGTTGTAGAAGCCGTGGATGTAGTCGCCCACGCGGTCACCATGTGCATGCCGCTGTTGCGGTCGCCGTCCGTGAAGGACCGCCGGGCCATCTTCCCGTCCACGGCGACGTGCCGATCCGCGCCGGCTCGGAACAGCCGTTCCGTCGCCTCAGCCAGGACCTCGGCCAGGGTCTCAGGCCGCAGCAGCCGGAACACCCGACCCAGGGTGTCGTGCGACGGCACGCCGTGCTCGAAGGCCGAGAACCGACGCAGCCAGGGCACCATGCCGCTGCACACAAGCTCGACGCCGACCCATCCATCGGCACCGCAGAGCACCCCGACCACCGCCACGAACAGTACCTCGACGAGTGGGTAGTCCCTTCCGTGCTCGCGCCGCGGGTCCACCACCATCCCGAACGACTCCAGGAGCGCCGCCGCCGCCGCTCCTGCCTTCTCCGCCCTCGATTGCTCGTCCTGCATCCAGCTGCCCCGCGTCGAGGACCGCGCTGAGCGCGCGGCCGCTTGCGCGAACGGGATCCCGGACGGATCCGGGCGTCAACGGCGGAGTGGTGCGATCGCCCTGGCGGTACCTGGCGGGCGGACGGCGGGACGACGGCTACTCTCCCAATTGCCACGAAGCCAACAGCGCGGGGCTGTTCACCGACGCCGCGGCGACGGGACACGTGCTCCTGCTCACCGCGGACGAAAACGTCGTGGTCACGCCCTGCTCCATGGGGCCGCGACCGCTGGCCTGCTGCAGCCTCTGACCCGCTGCGGACGTGCGGATCGGTTTCGCCACATCGGGTGTGGCCCCCCTACCCCTGCCCCCCAGCCTTCTCGATCAACCGCGTGGTCGAGCGCTCCGCCACGAGGTCGACGAGCACCACCTCACCGCCGGCCGCCTCCACGACCTCGCGGCCCACGACGTCCTTGAGCGCATAGTCCGCGCCCTTGACCAGCACCGCGGGGCAGATCTGCTCGATCAGCTTCAAGGGCGTGTCCTCGGCGAACAGCGTCACCGCGTCCACGCAGTCCAGCGCACCCACCAGCGCGCAGCGCTCATCCTGGGGCGTGAATGGCCTCTCGGGGCCCTTGAGCCGCTTCACTGACGCGTCGTCGTTGATGCCCAGCACCAGCACGTCGCCCAGGGTTGCCGCCTGTCGAAGCAGGGCCAGGTGCCCGGCGTGCAGCACGTCGAAGCAGCCGTTGGTGAACACCACCCGCTTGCCCTCCAGCCGCCACACCGCGAGCTGCTGGGCGAGTTCGTCCGCATCGAGAACCGCGCTTGCCGGGCGCCGGCGAAGGTCCCGCACCAGCAGCTCCAGCGTGACGGTCGCCGTGCCGAACTGGCCCACCGCCAGGCCCGCCGCCGTGTTCGCGATGCGCGCCGCCGTCGCCAGATCCGCGCCCACCGCCAGGCCCAGGGCCAGGGCCGCGATCAGCGTGTCGCCCGCGCCCGTGACGTCGTACACGTCCCGCGGAGTCGACTCGATCGCCACCGCGCCGCTCTCCCGCGCCACCAGGCTGCCGCGACCGCCCAGCGTCACCAGCAGCGCGTCCAGACCGGCTTCCACCCGATGCTGCTCCACCAGGGCTGCGAACTCGGCGCTGCCCACGTCGGGCACGGAGCCCCCAGCCACCGCCACGAACTCTCCGAGGTTCGGCGTCACCACCGTCGCCCCCCGGAACACCCCCAGGTCGTCCACCTTCGGGTCCACGAGCACCGGCACCCCGAGCCTCGCCCCCAGGTCGATCAGCCGCCGCGCCACCCAGGGCGTCAGCACCCCCTTCGCGTAGTCGCTCAGCACGATCGCGTTGGGGCGGGGGCCCGACTCCAAGGCGTCGATCAAGGCGCCCGCATCCACCTCCGAAATCGGCTGCACATCCTCCCAGTCCATGCGCAGCAGCTGCTGCCGCTGGGCCACCACCCGCAGCTTGCGGATCGTCGACCCGGCCCGCCCGATGGCGGAGCTGTTGATGCCCGCCTCCTCGCACGCCGCCAGCAGCTTCCGCCCGGCGTCGTCCTCGCCCACCAGCCCGCAGAGTTGGACCGTCGCGCCCAGGCTCGCCAGGCAGTAGCCGACGTTCCCGGCGCCTCCGAGCGAGTGTCGACGGCCGGACACCTTGACCACCGGCACCGGCGCTTCGGGCGAGATTCGACTGACCGTGCCTTCGACGTACTCGTCCAGCATCAGGTCGCCGACCACCCACACGCGGGCGCCGCGGAAGCCCTGGAGGATCGGCAAGAGCTCCCCAGCGTCGAGGCGATTCATCAGCGGTCTCCCGTCTTGATGGACGCCTCAATCGCCCCGCACAGCGCGTGCAGGCAGAGGATGTGGACCTCCTGGATGCGGGCGACGTTGCTCGATGGGACCGCCAGGAGGAGGTCGCAGAACTCGGCCAGGGAGCCGCCGCTCTGCCCCGTCAGGCCCACCACCGAGCACCCGATCGACCGGGCCGTCTCGGCCGCGCGCACGACATTCGCCGACGTCCCGCTCGTGCTGATCGCCACCAGGACGTCGCCCGAGCTCGCCAGCCCCTCCACCTGCCGAGAGAAGACGCGGTCGAAGCCCAGGTCGTTGGAGATCGCCGTCAGCGACGAGCTGTCCGTCGTCAGGGCGATCGCCGCGAGGGCCCGACGGTCCGCTTCGAACCGACCCACCAGCTCGGCCGCGAAGTGCTGCGCATCGGCCGCGCTGCCACCGTTCCCGCAGACCAGCACCTTGTTGCCGGCGTCGAGGCAGCGGCTCAGGAGCTCTGCAGCGTCCCGAACCACCGCGGGCAGCACGGCCGCGCTGGCCGCCACCACCAGCCGGTGCTCTTCAAAGACGTCGTCGATGCTCATGGGGTCCCCGTGCGGCTCAGAACGTGGGCGAAAGCGAGCAGATCGTCAAACACCGCGGCCCCTTCGGGATCCACCCCGCGCCCCTTGCCCGTGCGCACCAGGACCGGGGTGACGCCCGCGCGTCGAGCCGCTTCCAGGTCGGTCGCCGAATCGCCGACGAACACCGCGCGCTCGGGAGACGTCCCGCCCAGCGCCTGCAGCAACATCCCCGGTTCAGGCTTGCGACAGGAGCACCCCTCATCGGGCGCATGGGGACAGACGAACACCCCGGCGAACTCGACCCCGGCCTCGGCGATCATCCGCGCGTGCACGGCCTCGATGGCTGCCAAATCCACCATTCCCCGCCCCACGCAGCTCTGGTTGGTCGCCACCGTCAGCGTCACCCCACAACCCGCCAACACCGCCAGCGCCTCCTGCGCCCCGTCCTCCCAGACCCAGCGCTCGGGACGCAGCACCCAGCCACCGGCCACCTCGACGTTGAGCACGCCGTCGCGGTCCAGGATGACGTGCTCGATCTTCACCCGACCAGAGACCCCAGATACGCCTCTACGCCCTCGTCCACCGTCTTGAACGCCCGGTCATACCCCGCCGCGCGCAGCCGACCGATGTCCGCCTGGGTGAAGCTC
This sequence comes from uncultured Pseudomonadota bacterium, assembly GCA_937907595.1. Classification (GTDB taxonomy): domain Bacteria; phylum Myxococcota_A; class UBA796; order UBA9615; family UBA9615; genus CALCXL01. The sequence goes on along the minus strand of CALCXL010000222.1, from coordinate 3,994 downwards.
TGGTACCGCCCGGCCAGGGACTCGGGGAAGGGGATGTAGTCCAGCTCGCCGCGCCCGTGCACCGCCACCACCGCCCGCGCCAGCGCGTTGAACGTGCTCGCCTGCCCGGTGCCGACGTTGAAAACGCCCGATTGGTCGGGGTGGTCCAGGAACCAGAGGTTCACGTCCACGACGTCGCCCACGTAGATGAAGTCGCGCCGCTGCTCGCCGTCGCCGTAGCCGCCGGTGCCCTCGAACAGCCGGACCCGGCCGGTGTCCTGAAGCTGGTTGTGGAACTGCCAGGCCACGCTCGCCATGGGGCCCTTGTGCTGCTCTCTCGGGCCGTAGACGTTGAAGTAGCGCAGGCCGACGATCTGGCTCTTCGCACTCGGCAGCGCCTGCCGGACCACCTGGTCGAACAGCAGCTTGCTGTACCCGTAGACGTTGAGCGGCGCCTCGCACGCGGGCTCTTCGACGAACCGCTCGTTCCCGCCGTACACCGCCGCGGATGAGGCGTAGACCATGGGGATGCCACGCTCCAAGGCGAAGTCCAGCAGGGCCTTCGACGCGCTGTAGTTGGTGCGCATCATGTACCGACCGTCGTGCACGGTGGTGTCGCTGCAGGCGCCCTGGTGGAGGATCGACTCGATGCGGTCCAGCGAGGGGTCCCGCCGCTCCAGCAAGGCTGCGAAGTCCTCCCGGTCGGTGTAGTCGCCGAGCGTGGCCGAGGCGAGGTTGCGGAACTTCTCCCCCTGCTCCAACTCGTCCACCACCCAGACGTCGTCCCGCCCGCGCGCGCTGAGCGCCGCGACGAGGTTGCTGCCGATGAAGCCGGCGCCGCCGGTGACCAGGATCATCCCGCACTCCCTGGGGTCACACCACGGCGGGCCAGGCTGGCCTCCACCTGCGCGTAGACCTGATCGACCGTGATCTCCTGCATGCAGACGTTGTCCGTGCAGGCGCTGAACCGGTGGTTGTAGACGTTGACGCAGGGGCTGCAGGCCAGCTTCGCCCACAAGACATGCGCGTTGGCGCCCAGGGGCCCGAAGCGCTGCGGCGTCTCCGGCCCGAAGAGCACGATGTTGTCGATGTCGGTCATCGACGCGAAGTGCCCCGGCCCGCTGTCGTTGGTCACCAGGACTTCGGACAGCGTGTAGAGCACCAGCACGTCCCGCAAGCTCGTCCGCCCCGCCATGCACAGCACCCGCGAACCCCCGATGCGACGCAGCACGTCTTCGGCCCCGTCCTGCTCCGACGGCGCTCCGGTCAAGGCCAGCGTCACCGACGGGTAGGCCGCCTGAATCCGCTGACCCAGCTCCACGAAGCGCTCCGCCCGCCACATCCGCGTGGGCAGCAGGTCCCCCGTGTTGGCGTTGAGCAGCACGATGGGGCCCGGCAAGGGACCGCCGTTTTCGGCCTCCAACACCCCGCGAACGCGGGCGATGTCCTCGTCGGTGGGGGTGAACTTCGGGGGGTCCAACGGAGCGTCGCGCACCGGGCGTTTGAGCAGGGGAACCTGGCTCAGGTCGTCGTCCAGGGCTTCCACCAGTTGGAGGTAGGCCTCCGAGGTGTGCACGTAGGGGTTGTACTGAACGCGGTGGGTCAGGAGGTCGCCGCGGTAGGGCCCCTCCTCCTCGAACCGGTGCAGGCCGACCCGCTTCGTCGCGCCGCTGAGGTAGCCCAGGATGGCGGGCGCGCGCGTGAGGAACTCCATGTCGATGACCGCGTCGATGCCCTCGTGGCGGATGCGTCGCAGGGCGGACGCGGCGTCGATGCCGAAGGTCCGCAGGTCGCCGTGGCGCAGCTCGATGACGTTGTCGGCGGGGACGATGTCCAGGAGGTCCAGGATGGCGCGGTTCTCGGGGAACACGCAGAAGTAGAGGTTGTCGCGGCCGTAGCGGTCGACGGCCAGCTGGAGCGCGGGGGCGGCGAGCACGGTCGCGCCCTGCTCGATGAGCTTGAGGAAGAGGACCTTGCGGACCGGCTCAGAGGCGACCCCTCGGCGGGCGTCAGCGGCGTGTCGGTGGGCCGTGAGCGCAGCGCAGAGACCGGAGCCCATCACGCGATCAATCCGGCGTATGGTCTCGTTTCTCATCGCTGACCCAGGTGCGCGCGGCCGCCTGCTTCGACCGCCCGGGCGCACTCTCCCACACTTCTCCAGCCCCCGCCCCGCCTGTGACCCCCAGCCCGCGTGCGACCGTCGTCCTGCTCTCGGGGCTGCTGCTGTTGGGCGGCTGGCTGCGGATGCACGACCTCGACGACAAGCTGGTCTGGCACGACGAGATCGCGACTGTGATCCTCGCTGCCGGCTACTCCATCGACGAGTGGAAGCAGGCGCTCTACACCGGCGAAGTCGTCGACGTGGACGCGGTCCACCACTTCCAACGGCTCAACCGCGACCGCAGCGTGGGCGACGCCATCGCCGAGCTCGCGCGGCACGACCCCCAGCACCCGCCGATGTACTACCTGCTCGCCTCGTCCTGGGTGCGCGCAGTCGGCGAGGGCATCGGCCGGCTGCGCACGCTGTCGGTGCTGGCGAGCCTGCTGGGCCTGTTCGCGATGTTCCAGCTGACCTGGGAGCTGGCGCGTTCCCGCCGCGTGGCCTGGCTGGCGACCGGGGCCCTGGCCGTCTCTCCGTTCTTCGTCCTCTACGCCCAGGAGGCCCGGGAGTACTCGCTGTGGGCGACCCTGATCCTGGCCACCACCGGCGCTCTGCTCCGCGCGATTCGCAAGACGGAGGAGCGGCCGAGCATCCCGATCGGTGCCTGGGCGCTCTACGGCCTGCTGACCGTGGCCAGCCTCTACACGTCGTTCTCCTCGGCCGCCGTGATCCTCGGCCAGGTGCTGTTCGTCTTCCTGCGGGTCAAGGGCCGGCCGGACCGGATGAGCCTCAGCGCCGCGGGCACCCTGGCCATCGCCGCCCTCGCCTTTTTGCCCTGGGCCCTCAACCTGCTGCGGAACTACGAGGCCTTCGAAGCGTCGATGCGCTGGAGCAAGGAGATCGTCATCCCGACGACCTCGCTGCTGCGGATCTTCGCCCTCAACCTCAGCCGCCCCTTCGTCGACTTCTGGGCGGATCTGGAGACCCTCCCGGCCTGGATCGGCGTGCTGGCGGCCGTCGCGCTGTGCCTGTGGGCCGTGGTCTCCCTGGTGCGCGAGCTGCCCTGGGAGCGCACCCTCCTCGTCCTCTGCGTGCTGATCCTGCCCACTGCCATCCACCTGGTGCCCGACCTGCTGTTCGGCGGGATCCGCTCGCTGTCCACGCGCTACCTGACGCCGACCCTGCTGATGCTCCTGGTCTCCATGGCCTGGCTGGTGGGGTCCCCTCAGCGCCGGCCGAACGTGGCGAAGGGCCTCGGCGCCGTGCTGTTGGCGGTCATGGTCGCCAGCTCGGTGCACAACAACCGGCAGGAGGTGGTGTGGTCCAAGGGCGTCAGCGCGTCCCTGCCCGACGTCGCCCGGGTGCTCAACGCGTCGGAGCGCCCCCTGCTGGTGGCGGGCATCGAGGCGCACACGCCCGGAAACATGCTCGCGCTGAGCACGCGGCTCGACCCCGGCACCAAGCTGCAGTTCCTGCGGATCCCCGACGAGCGGGCCTACGAGTTGGTGGAGCACGACGGCGACCTCTACTTCCTGGGCCCGAACGTGCTGCTGCGGCAGCGGCTGGAGGAGCGGGAGCAGGTGCGGTTCGAGCTGCTCTTGGAGGACCTGTTCGTGCAGCTCTGGAAGGCGCATCCAGCGAAGTGATCACCACCAGGGCGGGACGTCGACGCCTCGGGATTCGCGGTCTTCCTGCTCGTAGCCGAGCCGTTCGAGCACCTGACTCTGGACCTTGAGTTCCTCGTGGCTCAGGGGGGTCGCGGTGGCCCACAGGAGCCCCGTCGCCACCGCGATGATCGCCACCAGGGACACCCCGACGCGGGTCGGGGAGGTCTCGAGCAGCTGCGCCACCGCGTGCACCGTCGCGGCTCCGATGAACAGCACCGTCCCCGTCAGCGCGAGCGGTCGGGCGGCG
>CALCXL010000221.1 GCA_937907595.1 uncultured Pseudomonadota bacterium | reverse complement strand
GGTGCCGTCGGGCTTGGTGATGCTGTCGTGCACCAGGGGCTTGTCGCACTTGGCACAGGTTGCGTTCACGGCCATTCCACACTTGCTGCACGAGTAGGTCGCCATCGGGTCGTCTCCAGGGGTTTGGGCCGCGGATGCTAGCCGAGCCGGGCGACGTCCGCCGGGGTGGTCTCCAGATGAACCATCGACGATATCTACAATGATATCACCTGAAGAAAGCTGATATGCGGCGTTGGCAGGGCATCGGCGTGCCTGTAACGTGCCGGCAGTGGGAAATGGTGGGGTCTAGTGGGCAGGACCCCGCCAGCGGCGGCAGCAGATGTTCCAGGTTCGTGGGCAGTTCGACGTCAGGATGGACAGCAAGGGGCGGTTGCCTCTTCCTGCGCGCCTGCGTGAGAAGCTCGCCGAGCAGGACGATCCCCGCCTGGTCCTGACCGCCTGGGACGGCGGCCTCCAGGGCTTCACGGTCGAGCGCTGGCGCCGCATGGAGCGCCGCTTCGCCGGCGTGTCCCTCTTCGATCGCAGCACCCGCGCCTTCCTGCTGGCCTACGTCGCCGGCGCGGCGGAGGTGGAGACCGACGGCCAGGGCCGCGTCCTGGTGCCGGCCCCCCTGCGCCGCCGGGCCGGGCTGAGCGGGGACTGCGTGATCACCTCGTACCTGGGCCTGCTGGAGATCTGGGACGCCACCCGCTGGGAGCGTCGGCTGGAGCAGGCGGTCGCCGACGTCGAGACCGGGGGCGGGCTGCCCGATCTGTCCCTCTTCGACCCCGCGGACGACCTGGGGGACCTGTGATGGTCTTCGCCCACGAGCCCGTCCTGCTGGCGGAGACGATCGCGGCCCTGGCGCCTCCAACCGGGGGCATCGCCGTGGACTGCACCGCCGGGGGAGGGGGCCACAGCCACGCGCTGGGGGAGGCGCTGGGCGCTGGGGGGCGGCTGATCGCCCTGGACCGGGACCCGGCCGCCGTCGACGCCGCGAGGGCCCGCCTGGCCGATCTGGACTGCGCATGGCAGGTGGTGCAGGCGCCCTTCTCAGAGCTGGACCGGGTGCTGGAGGAGGCGGGGATCGGCCGGGGATCCGTGGACGCGATCCTGGCCGACGTCGGCGTGAGCTCGCACCAGATCGACAGCGCCGAGCGCGGGTTCTCCTTCGCCGCCGACGGCCCCCTGGACATGCGCATGGACCCCACCACCGGGGACACCGCCGCCGATCTGGTCAACCACCTGGACGAGGTCGAGCTGGCCGACGTCATCTTCCGGCTGGGCGACGAGCGCCAGTCCCGCCGCATCGCCCGCACCATCGTCCGCCGCCGGGAGACGGAGCCCTTCGCCCGCACCGCCGACCTGGCCGCCGTCATCGAGCGGGCGGTCGGGGGCCGCAAGGGCGCGCGCATCCACCCCGCCACCCGCTCCTTCCAGGCCCTGCGCATCGCCGTCAACGGGGAGCTGGACCAGCTGGACTCCCTGCTGCGCTCGGCGCTGGCCTGGCTCAAGCCCGGCGGGCGCCTCGGCGTCATCACGTTCCACTCCGGGGAGGATCGCCGCGTCAAGCGGTGGTTCGCCCTGCTCCGCCAGGACTGCGTCTGCGAGCCCAAGGGCCCCACCTGCACCTGCGGCTGGCACGCCCAGGTCCGGTTGCCCCAGGGCAAGGGCTGGACCGCCGGCCCCGACGAGCTCGCCCGCAACCCCCGCGCCCGCAGCGCCCGCCTGCGCGTCGCAGAGCGCCTCGACGTCCCCCTCCTGCCCCCGTCGGGAGCCCGCCATGCCCGCTGATCGCCCCGCCCGCCAGCCGGTGCCGCCGCCCGCCCCCCGCCGCCCCCACTGGGGCCTGGCCGTGGCCTCCACCGTGGCCGTGGCCGTCGGCCTGATCTTCGTCGCCTGGGCGAAGATGGAGACAGTCCAGATCACCTACCGCATCGCCGAGCTGCGCACCGAGGAGCAGGACCTGGCCAACGAGCAGCGGCGCCTGCGGGCCGAGCTGGCCGAGCTGCGCTCCCCGCCCCGCCTGGACGCCCTGGCCCCCGCCCTGGGCCTGGGCAAGCCCGACGCCGGCCAGGTCTTCGTGGTGACGGAGGACCCCGACGCGCTGGAGGCTGCCCTGCACGGCGCCGACGCCCCCTCCGCTGACGCCGCCTCCGCCGACGCCCCCTCCGCCGACGGTCCGCCGCCGGCCGCCGCCACGCCCACGGGAGACTCGCCGTGAGCAACCGCACCTACCGCCGCCTGACCCCGGTGCCGTCGGACCGCACCACCCGCGCCCAGGCCCGCCGCGGGGCCCACGAGCGCGATCGTGGGCTGCGTCGCGTGGACGCCGCGGCCACCCCGCACTCCCTGGCCATGAAGGCGCGGGTGCACGCCGTCCTGTTGGTCTTCTTCCTGGGGTGGGCCGCCATCATCGGCCGCGCCGCCTGGCTGTCGACGGGCCCGGACCTGCGGTTGGAGAACCGGGTCGTCTCCCAGCACGAGCGCGTCATCGACGTCGCCGGCCAGCGGGGCTCCATCGTCGACCGCCTGGGCCGACCCTTCGCCATCTCCGTGGAGCTGGACAGCGTCTTCGCCGACCCGAAGCTGGTGGAGGACCCCGACGCCACGGCCGACCTGCTCTCCCCCATCCTCGACGTGCCCCGCGCCACGCTCCAGGAGCAGCTCTCCCGCAGCAACCGCTTTGTCTGGCTGGCCCGTCAGGTCTCCGCAAACGCGGCGGCGTCGGTGGAGGCGCTGGATCTGCCCGGCGTTCGCCTCCTCCCCGAGGCCCACCGCGACTACCCCTCGGGCCCCCTGGCGGCCCAGATCCTGGGCTTCGTCGGCACCGACGGCGAGGGCCTGGAGGGACTGGAGGCGCGCTTCGACAGCTTGCTGATGGGCGACGGCTACACCTACCGCGTGCTGCGCGATGGCCGCCGCCGCGTGGTCCACCACGCCGCGGTGCTGGGCCGGCGCTCCACCGAGGGCAACACCCTGGTCCTGACCCTGGACCACAGCATCCAGCACCGCGCCGAGGCGGCCCTGGGCGCGGCGATCGAAAAGCACGACGCCGACTCCGGCATGGCGATCGTCATCGACGTGCAGACCGGCGCCCTCCTCGCCCTGGCGTCGCTGCCTTCCTACGACCCGAACCACATCAGCGGCGTGGCCCGCGGCCTGTTCCGGCACCAGGCGGTCGGCACGATCTTCGAGCCCGGCTCCACCATCAAGCCCTTCGTCTTCGCCGAGCTCCTCGAGCTGGGCCTGCTCAGCCGGGACGAGCGCGTCTTCTGCGAGAACGGCAACTACCGCATCGGCCGCCGCACCGTGCACGACGCCCACCCCCACGGCGACCTGAGCGTGGACGAGGTCCTGAAGTTCAGCAGCAACATCGGCACCACCAAGCTGGGCGAGCGCATGGGCCCCGCCCAGCTGGAGGGCGCGCTCCGCCGCTTCGGCTTCGGGGGCAAGACCGGGGTGGACCTGTACGGCGAAGAGCGGGGCATCCTGCACAAGTCCAGCGGCTGGTCGCGCATCGGGTTCGCCACCCACACGTTCGGCCAGGGCATGGCGGTCACCGGCATCCAGCTCGCATCGGCCTTCGCGGCCCTGGTCAACGGCGGGCACCGCGTGCAGCCCCACCTGGTGGCGGAGGTGCGCGACCAGGAGGGCCACGTGGTGGAGGACCGCAGCCCCGCGCTCATCGACCCGCCGATCATCGGCGAAGGGGTCAGCCGCGACGTGCGGGAGATGCTCGGCGGGGTCATGGAGCCCGGGGGCACCGGCGTGCGCGCGCGGCTCGACGAGTACAGCGCGGGCGGCAAGACCGGCACCGCCCAGAAGGTGCGGGACGGTCGCTACGCGCCGGGCGTCTACGTGTCCTCGTTCATCGGCTTCGCGCCCCTGGACGACCCCCGGGTGGTGACCCTGGTGGTGCTCGACGAGCCCAAGGACGGGCACTACGGCGGCACCGTCGCGGGGCCGGCCTGGAAGGAGATCACCACCCACGCCCTCCGCGAGCTGGGCGTCCCCCCCGATCGCCCCCGCGACACCGAGCCGCTGGTGGTGGCCGAGGTGGACCCCGACCTGCCCGTGCTCCCGGTGCCCGCCTTCGATCTGGAGGACGCCGAGCCGATCATGCCCGACCTCACCGGCCTGTCGGCCCGCGACGCCCTGATGGCGGTGCACGGCGCCGGCCTGGAGCTCGAGCTCGAGGGCTCGGGCCTGGTGACCACCCAGGATCCCGCCGCGGGCGAGCCGATCACCCCTGCGACCACCGTGCGCCTGGCCCTGCACCGTCGGGATGCGCGGTGATGCTGTCGACGTTCGAGGGCCGGCTGGGCGTCGCCGAACGCCGTGGGCCCGCGGACGTCGACGTGATCGCCGCGACCGCCGACTCCCGTGCCGTCGCCCCCGGCTCCCTCTTCGCTGCCATCCCCGGCGCCCGCATGGACGGCCACCGCTTCATCGACAAGGCCCTGGACTCCGGCGCGTCGGCGGTGCTGTTGAGCCGCTGGCCCGAGGCCTGGCCCGACGGCGCGGTGGGGCTGCAGGTGGAGGATCCCCGCCGGTCCCTGGCCCTGGCCGCCTGCGCCCTGCACGGCGACCCGTCCGAGGCCCTGCGCACGGTCGGCATCACCGGCACCAACGGCAAGACGAGCACCGTCGCCCTCCTGGCCTCGATCCTGCGCGCCGCCGGGCTGCCGGTGGCCACCCTGGGCACCACGGGCTTCGACTGGGACGGCCCGGCGGGTCGTCTCCACCACCCCAGCACCCACACCACCCCCGAGGGGCCCGACCTGCAGGCGTGGCTGGCGCGCTTCCGCGACGAGGGGGTGCAGGCCGTCGCCCTGGAGCTGTCGTCCCACGCCCTGGAGCAGGGCCGGGCCGCAGGCCTCCGGCTCGACGTCGCCGCTTGGAGCAACCTCAGCCGCGACCACCTGGACTACCACGGCACCATGGAGGGCTACGCCGCCGCCAAGGCCCGCCTCTTCACCGAGTGGCTGCCGCGCTGGGGCAAGGCCGGCGCCGCGGCCGTGATCAACGTGGACGACCCGGTGGTCTCCGCCGCCGCCCCCACGACGGGCCGGGTGGTCCGGGTCTCCTCGCAGCCGGGCGTGGGCGACGTGCATCCCCTGGGCGCGCTCCGGGTCGATCGGGAGGGCATCTCGGGCACCGTGGCCTTCGGCGAGCACCGCGTGCCCCTGCAGAGCCGACTGCTGGGATGGCACAACGTGGACAACCTCCTGCTGGCGGGCGCCTGCGCCTGGGCGGCGGGCGTCGACGTGTCGGCGATCGAGCAGGGCTGGCGCGACGCCGAGGGCGCGCCCGGCCGGCTGGAGCGGGTCGACGCCCCCGGGCCGCTGGTCCTGGTCGACTACGCGCACACCCCCGAGGCCCTGCGGCGGGTCCTCGCCTCGCTCCGCCCGTTGTGCGCCCATCGGCTCCACGTGGTCTTTGGGGCCGGCGGCGATCGCGACGCAGGCAAGCGGCCGCTGATGGCGGCGGCGGCGGCCGAGGGCGCGGACCGGGTGGTGCTCACGTCGGACAACCCGCGCAGCGAGGACCCCGAGGCCATCCTGGACGCTCTGCAGGCGGGGCTGCCGCCGGGGATCGACTGGAGCCGCGTCGCCGATCGCGCCCGGGCCATCGCCCAGGGCATCGCCGCCGCCGGCCCCGACGACGTGGTGCTCATCGCCGGCAAGGGGCACGAGACGACGCAGGAGATCGCGGGCGAGCTCCTGCCCTTCGACGACCGCGTGCACGCCCGCGCGGCCCTGGAGGCCCGGCCGTGACCTTCGATCCGCGCTTCGCGCCGCCCGCCAGCCTGCTCCTGTCCGAGGTCCTCGCGGCCACGGGCGGTGAATTGCTGGGCGGCGTGGGGGGTCCCTTCACCGTGTGCACCGACTCCCGCGCCGCCGGCCCCGGCACCCTCTTCGTCGCCCTGCAGGGGGAGGTGCACGACGCCCACGCCTTCGTCGGCGCGGCCCTGGCCGCCGGATCCGCCGCCCTCGTCTCCACCGTCGACCCCGCGTGGACCCCCACGGCACCCCTGATCCGCGTGCCCGACACCCTGGTCGCCCTCGGCCAGGTGGGGCAGGCCGCCCTGCTGCGCCAGGGCCCCTCGGTGGCGGCGATCACGGGCTCCGTCGGCAAGACCAGCACCCGGGCCATGCTCAGCGCCATCCTCCGCCAGGTCGTGCCCACGCTCTCCACCGACGGAAACTTCAACAACCGCGTCGGCCTGCCCCTCACCCTGCTGCAGCTCCGCCCTGAGCACCGCGCGGTCGTCCTGGAGTTGGGCATGTCCGAGCCCGGGGAGATCCGGGCCCTGGCCGCCATCTGCCGCCCCCGCGTGCGCGTCATCACCCGCATCGCGCCCGTGCACCTGGAGTTCTTCGACGGCGTGGAGGGCATCGCCGACGCCAAGGGCGAGCTCTTCGAGGACGCGCGCCCCGGCGACGTCCTCGTCTTTCCCGCCGACGAGCCCACCAGCGCCCGCTTCCCCCGCCCCCCCGGCGCGGTGCTCGTGCCCGTCGGCGCCGACCCCGACTCCACCGCCCCCGTCCGCCCCCTGGAGGTCGAGTCCCTGGGCCTGCTGGGCACCCGCGCCCTCATCCAGGTGCACGGCGAGCGCTTCGAGGTGCAGGTCCCCATCCCCGGCCGCCACCAGCTCCAGAACGCCCTCGCCGCCGCCGCCGCCGCCTGGGCCCTGGGTGCCCGTGCGCCCGCCATCCAGGCAGGGCTGTTGGCAGTCGACGTGCCCGGCCGGCGCATGAAGGTGGCCGAGCGCAACGGGGTGCTGGTCGTCGACGACGCCTACAACGCCAGCCCGGCCAGCGTGGCCGCGGTGCTGGAGACGGTGGCCCGCATCCCCCGGCAGGGCCGCCGCGTCGCCGCCCTGGGCGACATGCTGGAGCTGGGCCCCACCGCGCCGGGCCTGCACGCCGACGTGGGCCGCGCCGCCGCGGCCCTGGGCCTGGACCTGCTGGTGGGCGCCGGCCCGCTGATGGAGTACGCGGTGCGGGCCGCGTCCCAAGCGGGCATGCACGCGGTCTCCGTGCCGGACAGCGAAGCCGCGGGCGCCTTCCTGGCCGGCTTCCTGGAGCCCGGCGACCTGCTCCTGCTCAAGGGATCACGCGGCACGAAGATGGAAGCCGCCCTGGACCTCGCTTTCCCCGGGGAGGGGAACTGAATGCTGTACCACCTGCTGTACCCCCTGCGAGAGTCCTTCGGCGGCTTCAACGTCTTCGGCTACATCAGCTTCCGCGCGGCGGCGGCGATGGCCACGGCGTTGTTCCTCTGCATGGTCCTCTACCCGCCCTTCATCCGGCTGCTGCAGGCCCGCAAGATGGGCCAGAACATCCGGGAGATCGGGCCCGACCACGAGCACAAGGCGGGCACGCCGACCATGGGCGGCCTGCTCATCTTCACGTCGGTGCTGCTG
>CALCXL010000220.1 GCA_937907595.1 uncultured Pseudomonadota bacterium | reverse complement strand
CAGCCCGCGCCAAGGCCCCAGCCCGCAAGCCGTCGCGGGCTCCCGCGGCGTCGCGCAAGGCCCCCGCCGCCCGCACCGCCGTGGGCCGCTCCAACCGCTTTCGCTTCGGCCGGTTCTTCAAGCGCGTGGCGCTGTGGCTGCTGTTCCTGGGCTCCGTCGCCCTCTGCCTGGACCTGCTCTGGCTGAACGAGCGCGTGGTCACCCGCATGGAGGGGCGCGTGCACGACGAGCCCGCGCGCATCACCGGCTTCCAGGCGCGGCTGGCGCCGGGGGAGGTGGCCACGCCCGAGGGCTGGCGGCACACCTGGAGCCTGCTGGGCTACCAGGAGGTGGACCGGGTGCGCACGGAGGGGCAGTTCTCCATCGCCCGGGCCGGCTGGAGCGTGTATCCGCGGGGCGGCGATCTGCTGCATGTCTCGGTCGCGGGGCGGCGGGTGACGAAGCTGCAGCGGGCCGACGGGGCGCGCGTCTCGGCCTGGAACTTCGACCTGCCGGCGGTGGCGCGGCTGACGGACGAGGCCCGAGAGCGGCGCTCGGTGGTGCCGCTGCACGACATCCCGGCGTCGGTGCAGCGGGCGGTGGTGGCGATCGAGGACGAGCGCTTCTACAAGCACATCGGCGTCGATCCGCGGGGCGTGGCCCGGGCGCTGGTCAGCAACCTGCGCGCGGGCGGGGTGGCCCAGGGCGGCTCCACGATCACGCAGCAGCTGGCCAAGAACATGTTCCTGACCGCCGACCGCACCCTGGCCCGCAAGGGGCAGGAGGCGCTGATCGCGCTGGTGCTGGAGTACCGCTACGACAAGGACCGGATCCTGGAGGCCTACCTCAACGAGATCTACCTGGGGCAGCGCGGCGGCTACGCCATCCTGGGCGTGGGGGAGGCGGCGCGCGCGTGGTTCGGCAAGGACCTGGCCGCCGTGCGCCTGGACGAGGCGGCCCTGCTGGCCGGCGCCGTGCATTCGCCCAACCGGACCACCCCCTGGAAGCACGCCACCGAGGCCAAGCGCCGGCGCGATCAGGTCCTGGACAAGCTGGACGAGCTCAAGGCCTTTCCCAGCGCCGACATCGCCGCCGCCCGCGCCCGCCCGGTGGTGGCGGCCGAGTCGCGCATCGTCCGGCGCCGCGCGGCTTGGTTCGTGGACCGCGTGGTGGCCGATCTGGGCGACCGCTACGCCCCGGAGGCCCTGCACCGCGACGGCCTGGAGCTGGTCACCACCCTGGACCCGCGCCTGCAGGACGCGGCCGAGCAGGCGGTCGAGCAGGGCCTGGCCGCGCTTCGCAAGGAGCACGGCTCCCTGGCCGCGGACGTGGAGGTGGCGCTGGTCGCGATGGACCCCCGCAGCGGCGCCGTACGCGCCCTGGTCGGCGGATCGGACTACGGACGCAGCCAGTTCAACCGGGTGACCCAGGCCCGTCGCCAGCCCGGCTCCGCCTTCAAGCCGGTGGTGCTCGCCGCCGCCATCTCCGAGCGCTGGCCGCACCTGGGGCCCCTGTCCCTGGTCTCCGACCGGCCGCTCACCGTGCCCGGCGCCGGCCCCGGCCACACCGACTGGGAGCCGCGCAACTACGACGGCCGCTTCCTGGGCCCCATCACGCTGCGCAAGGCGACGGAGCAGTCCCGCAACCTGCCGTTCGTGCGGCTCGGTCAGACCGTGGGGACCGAGCGGATCCGCGAGACGGCGGCGGCGATGGGCATCGAATCGCCCCTGCGCGCCCTGCCCTCGCTGCCCATCGGCGCCCAGGAGGTCAGCCCCCTGGAGCTGGCCGTGGTCGCCTCCACCCTCGCCGCGGGCGGCGTCCGACCCACCCCTCGCTTCCTGGAGGGCGTGCGCGACAGCGACGGCGACTGGCTGGAGCGCGGCATGCCGGAGCGGCGCACCGTGCTGGACCCCAAGGTGGCCGCGGTGGTCAACGACCTGCTCCGGGGCGTGGTGGAAGACGGCACCGCCCGCGGCGTGCGCAAGGCCGGCTTCACCCTGCCGCTGGCCGCCAAGACCGGCACCAGCAACGACGCCCGCGACGCCTGGATGGTGGGCTACACCCCCGATCTGGCGGTGGTCCTCTGGGTCGGATACGACGACAAGCGCGACCTGGGCCTGCCGTCGACCAAGGCCGCCGTGCCCGTGTGGACGCGCTTCGCCCTGGCGGCCGAGCCCTGGCTGTCCGGCGAGTCCTTCGCCGAGGCCCCCCGGATCGGCCCCCTGGCCGCCCTCGCGCCCCCCGATCCCAAGACGCTGAAGAGCGAAGATCGGCAGCGACGAGCCGAAGAGGCCGCCGCGATGCGGGAGATGAACCGCCGCTGACTGCGCAGGGCGACCGCCAAGTGCGTACGCCCCTTCGCGCCGATCGGACAGGGTCCGCGCAACCCACTTCGCACCCAGCGCCGCTCAATTCTCAAGTGCCTGCAATCACAGCCTTTTATATACGCCAAATGCTGGCACGCACCTTGCTCTAGTCCAGAGCGTGGCCCTGGCAGGCCGACGAGGTGAACGAAGGATGAACATGCAGCAGAACCGCACCGTTAGCCGCAGCCCCTACGACACGACCACGGACTGGATGCGCGCGCGCAACATCCTGGCGAAGTCCTTCTACAAGGAGTTGAAGGCCAACGGCCTCAACCACCGCCAGATCGTCGAGCTGAGCAACGAGCTCCTGCAGATGGTCTCCGAGGACTTCGAAAAGGGCGACCGTCACTGGTAGCCCCACCCCACGCAGCATTCTGTTGAAGCGCCGCCCCCCCGGGTGGCGCTTCGGCGTTTGGGGGATCCGATCGGGCGCGATCGCAGCCCGATCGCGGCGATCAGCTCAGGCGGTCTGCAGCGTGGACGCGATGGCGGCGACGTACTTGCGCTTGAGCCCGATCAGCTCCTCCCGCACAAACGCGTCGACCATCTTGGCCATCATGCGCGGGGCGGGGATGTGGGCGATGGTGCGGGCGCGGAAGACCAGGATGGTGGGGCCCTGCTCGTCGCCGCGGATCTCCCAGGAGCCGAAGGACTCCATGTCGTTCGGCCCGGGTGCCGGCTTCCAGTCCACGCGTTGCACGTCGGGGGAGACGGTGTACACGGCGTCGTAGACCGCCTTGAGCTTCACTGGGCCGAAGCCCCTCTCCGCCATGGACCAGCGCCAGCGGCCGTCGCCGTCCACGGGGGCCAGGTCCGCCACGCCGGGGAAGTGGAGGCCCGATCGGTACACGTCCGCGAGCAGCGCGAAGGCCGCCTGGGGCGGCACCTGCACCTGGACTTCCTCGCTGTAGTCCACCTCGACGTCGACCATGGGCGCATCCTAACAGACGGCTCGGGCCGGTCGGTCCGGACACGGTCGCCGAAGTACCCCGATCTGCTAGGGTTCTGCCCTTCTGCGACGGCTGCTTCCCCTCGTCGTCCTCCTCCCGTTGCTCTGTGGCTTCACGGGCAACAAGGGGGTGGAGTCCGTGATCCACGCGGGTGTGGGCATCGGCACGATCCAGAGCCCCGACGACCGCGACAACTACGGCGAGTTCGGCGGCGACTTCGCCTTCAAGTTCCGCAACTTCCCCTACGACGACCTCAGCGGCTGGATGCAGGTGGGCCTGAGCTACATGACGTTCCCCGAGGGGGGCGCGCTGGGCAACCAGGTGGTCACCATCCAGGCGATCGGCGGGGTGCTCAAGAACTGGGGCTACGTCGGCGTGGGCTTCGTGGTCCTGGGCGACGTCACCGGGGTCGGCCCCATCGGCATGCTGCCCTCCTTCAAGCTGCGCCTGGGCCCCCACAGCAAGGTGCAGTTCGGCCTGGGCGTCCTGGACGAGGCCCCCTACTGGAGCCGCGGCGGCGTGCTGCACTTCGAGGGCATCTTCAGCCTGCCGTTCGACAAGATATGGGCGCCCCGCGTCAAGGTCGGCGGCCGGCTGAACCCCTACGACGCCGGCCAGCGGGTGCCCCTGGAGTTTGTGGCGGGCGTGGAGGCGCGATTGGGGCGGCACCTGCGCATCGGCATCGACGCCAGCCTGGGCGACGGCGGCCTGGGCAACCCGCCCTCCTTCACCGTGGCGGCCCGGGTCGGCGTGGCGATCGGCAAGGGCACGAAGTCGGACGTGGCGCCGGAGCCTGCCGACTGACAGCGCCCGCGCGGCCCGGGCACCCACCGGCCCGACGACGCTTTGCAGTTTCTTGACAGGGCGCGCAGGCATAGACTCGCGGGGTTCCAGGAGTCGAACATGAACCGTTTCCTTCGATCGCTCCCCTTGGGGCCCCTGCTGCTGCTGGCGATGGGCTGCCCGGACCAGACGATCAACATCCGGCAGACGCCGCCCCAGGCCGCCATCACGTTCCCCCAGCCGGACACGGTCATCGCGGGCAGCGCGGTGGAGCTTCAGGGCACCGTGGTGGACAACGAGGACCCGGAGGACGAGCTCGACATCACCTGGGTCAGCTCGGAGGTGACGGACGCGCCGCTGTTCGCGGGCAACCCCGACTCCGCCGGCAGCACGACGCTGGCCATGCAGCTCGAGCCGGGCGAGCACCTGATCACGCTGACGGTGACGGACAGCGACGGCCAGACCGACTCCGACTCCATCACGATCTTCGTGCAGGGCGAGCCCCCGGCCGTGCCCACCGCCCTCATCGACCAGCCGAACACCGGCGAGGCCTTCCTCATGACCGAGCTGGTGCCCATGTCCGGCGTCGTCGACAGCGAGGAGGGCCCCATCCTGGACATCGCGTGGTCCAGCAACCTGGACGGCGTGCTGCTGGAGGGGAACTCCAACAGCGCCGGGGAGACGTCCTACGCCGCCTTCCTCAGCGTGGGCGTGCACACGATCACGCTGACGGCGACGGACTCCTGGGACCAGATCGGCAGCGACACCGTGACCATCCAGGTGACCGAGCAGGACCTGGGGCGCCTGGACCAGGACGGCGACGGCTTCTGCCCCGACGGCGTGGACGACAACGACGACGGCGAGTGCGACGACGCCGAGTTCACCGGGGTCGGCAGCCAGGACTGCGACGACCTGGACCCCCAGAGCTACCCCTTCGCGCCCGAGCTCTGCGACCAGAAGGACAACGACTGCGACGGCATCATCCCCGCCACCGAAGTGGACGTGGACGGCGACGGCGTGGCGCCCTGCCAGGGGGACTGCGACGACAGCAACCCCGCCAACTTCCCCGGCAACCCCGAGGTCTGCGACGGCATCGACAACGACTGCGACGGCGACGTCGACGAGACGGCCAACGACAACGACGCCGACGGCTTCACGGGCTGCGACGGCGACTGCAACGACAACAACTCGGCCGTCTATCCGAACGCCCCGGAGATCTGCAACGGCATCGACGACAACTGCGACGGCAACATCGACGAGCTGAACACCGACAACGACGGCGACGGCGTGGGCACCTGCGCAGGCGACTGCAACGACAACAACCCGGTCATCTACCCCGGCGCCCCCGAGGACTGCGACGGGCTGGACAACGACTGCGACGGCACGGTGGATGAGAACAACGTCGACGCGGACGGCGACGGCGTGACGATCTGCGCGGGCGACTGCGACGACACCAACGGCCAGAACTACCCGGGCAACATCGAGGTCTGCGACGCCCAGGACAACAACTGCGACGGCAACATCGACGAGCACGACGGCGACCTGGACTTCGACGGCTACCGGGTCTGCACCGGCGACTGCGACGACGGCAACCCCAATGTGAACCCGGGCGCAACCGAGGTCTGCGACGACCTGGACAACGACTGCGACGGCAACATCGACGAGAACGAGACCAACAACGACGGGGACCCGGCCAGCACCTGCGAGGGCGACTGCAACGACAACCAGCCCACGATCTACCCGGGCGCGCCCGAGCTCTGCGACGGCCTGGACAACAACTGCGACGGCTTCGTGCCGGCGAACGAGTACGACGCCGACGGCGACGGGGTGCGCATCTGCGCGGGGGGACTGCAACGACGGCAACC
>CALCXL010000219.1 GCA_937907595.1 uncultured Pseudomonadota bacterium | reverse complement strand
GCCCTTGATCTGCTGGTCGAGCAGCAGCCGTCCCCGCGTGGGATCGATCAACAGCTGCTGTCCGGGGCCCAGGCGGCCCCGGCGGCGGATCGCGCGGCCCGGCAGGTCCAGGACCCCCGCCTCCGACGCCAGCAGCACCCGACCCGATCGCGTCAGCGTCCAGCGCGCGGGCCGCAGCCCGTTGCGGTCCAGGGCGGCGCCCACCCGCAGCCCGTCGGTGAAGACGGCGCAGGCCGGCCCGTCCCAGGGCTCCATCACGGCGGCGTGCCAGGCCCAGAAGGAGCGCTGGGCGGCGGACAGCGTGCGGCTGCCCTCCCAGGCTTCGGGCAGCAGCATGGCGGCCGCGTGGGGCAGGGATCGGCCCGTGTGCAGCAGCAGCTCCAGGGCGCGGTCGAGGTTGGCGGAGTCGCTGTCGCTCCCATCGAGCACGGGCGTGATCGTGTCCGGATCAAGCCACGGCGCGGCCATCTGGGGCTCGCGGGCCCCCATGCGGTTCAGGTTGCCCTGCAGGGTGTTGATCTCGCCGTTGTGGGCCAGGTGCCGGAAGGGCTGGGCCCGCCGCCAGGTGGACGAGGTGTTGGTGCTGAAGCGCTGGTGCACGATCGCGAAGCCGGATCGCATCTCCAGGGACTCCAGATCGGCGTAGTAGCCGCGCAGCTGGTCGGGCTTGAGCAGCCCCTTGTAGACCACGGTGCGGGTCGACATGGAGCAGACGTAGGCCGCCCCCGCCTTCTCGATGGCGCGGCGGGCCACGAAGAGCTGCCGGCCGACGTGCGCCCGATCCCGGGGGACCAGGAGCAGCTGAACCGCGCGGGGGGCGCAGCGACGGGCCTGCTTGCCGGCGGCCTCGGCGTTCACGGGCACGTTGCGGGTGTGCAGGACGTCGAAGCCCCGGGCCTCCACGATCCGGCGCACCGCTGCGATCGTCTGATCGCCGTCCAGGAAGAGCATGGCCAGCGCGTAGCGGCCCTCGGCGGGCAGGACCTTGTGGCAGGCGGCGAGCTCGGCCCCGAGCAGGGCGTGGGGCAGCTCCAGCAGGATCCCCGCGCCGTCTCCGGTGTCGGGGTCCGCGCCCACCGCACCGCGGTGCGCCAGGCGTTGCAGGACCAGCAGGGCGTCTTCGACGAGGTCGCGAGATCGCCGCCCCCGGAGATCGGCCACAAAACCCACTCCGCAGGCGTCGTGCTCCGACTCCGGACGGTGCAGCGTCCGGGTTTCCATGTTCTCTCCTTCTCGCTCCGGCCCGTCCTGGGCCGCCGGCGCCCCCGCTTCGGGAGCGGGGGGAGCGGGTCGCCTTCAGTGAAGGTCGCGGGTGACGGTCCCCGCGGGGGTCTCTGCGATGGCCTTGGGGGCCAGGTGGCCGAGCGGCAGCTTGCTGGACTCCTTGCGGGTGGACAGGACGATGTTCGTCTCCGTCCCCTGCACGGCGTCGATGCGCTGCAGCCGGCTGATCAGGTCCTCCAGCGCGGCGGTGTTCCGCGCCCGGACCTTCAACAACAGCGAGTGCTTGCCCGTCACGTGGTGGCACTCCTGCACTTCGTCCAGGTCCTCGAGAATCCTGGCGAACTCTTCGATGTTCTTTGGGAAGTTGATCGTCAGGCCCACGAAGGCCGTGATGTCCAGGCCCAGGGCCCGACCCTCCAGCAGCGCGTGGTAGCCCCGGACGAAGCCCGCCGCCTCCAGCTTGCGCAGCCGCTTCATCACCGCCGGGGCCGACAGCCCCACCTCGTCGCCCAATCGGGACAGCGACGCCTTGCAGTCATCCTGCAGCCGCTGCAGCAGCGCAGCGTCGACGGGGTCCAGGTCTTGGGCCGGGTGGCGAAACATTCTTAGGCGACAACTCCCTTGCAGTAAAAATACTGTCGCGGGGAGCCCGTGCCAAGGTCCGATTACACCTTGGTGGCGAATGCTTGCGAAAGCTCATGAACCGGACGGGGTGATCTCCGCGCGGTAGCTGCCGACCAGGTTCTCCAGGATCGCCCAGGTGGCCTGATCCTCCGTGGCCACCGCCAGGTCGATGCCGTCGAGCAGCGAGGCCAGATCGCGATCGAGGACGACGGCGTAGATCCCGTCAGGATCGCGCGCGGGTGGGGCGACCTCCTCGCCGAGAGCGCGGGCCTGCCCGTCGGACCAGCGGCTCTGCCACGCGAAGTCGCCGCCCTCGTCGCCACGGGTCCAGGTGCCGGACACCGACAGGCTGATGCGGGCTTTCGCGTTGCCCTGCCAGCCCAGCCGACGGGGGCCGGGGCGCGCGATGGACCAGTGCACGCCGCAGTAGGAGCCGGGGTCGAACCGGGCCGACGTCGTGCGATCGGCGGGGTCGACCAGGTCCTCGCCCCACTGCAACTCCAGCAGGGAGGGGTCCTCGAACTCGCCGTGGTGGGCCTGCGCGGTGCCGACGCCGACGAGGTCCAGCCAGGTGACCGTGGCCGCCTCGCAGGGGTCCAGGGTGACGGCGGAGGTGGCGACGAAGCCGGCGGTCAGGGTGACGACGTGGCCCTGGTCCGTGGTGAAGCGCCGGCCCTCGGGCACGCGCTCGGTGCCCGACGTGTCCCAGCGGAGGGTCCAGTCGATTCCGGAGACCACCAGCGACCGGGAGGCCTCGCTGCCGGCGGCGGGCGCGGTCTCTGGGGAGGCGTCCAGCGCGCAGCCCGTCAACAGCGCCGCCGCCAGCAGCGCGCGCATCAGGGGCCGTCCGGCACGCAGACGCCTTCTGCCTCGTTGCAGGTCAGCGGCGGGCCGCCGGTCAGGCCGGTGCAGTGCGCGTCCTCGGTGCAGGTGGGGATGCAGCCGAAGCCCTGGGGCGTGTCGGCGCAGGTGCAGCCGTAGGCGCCGTCCGGGCACTCGCCGGTGCAGTCGTCGGTGGGGCCGTCGCAGTCGCTGGGGCCGGGGCCGTCGTCGTCGTCGTCGTCCCCGCCGTCGGGGGCGGGGCCGGGGGCGTCCTGGCCGTTGGTGCCGACGGGCGTGCCCATGTAGCAGCCGAGGACGTAGGGGAAGCCCGCGGTCGCGTGGTAGCGGTAGGTGCCGTCGGGGCCGATGCGGCCGTTGCACTCGTCCAGCACCGTCTTGTCGGTGCTGGCCTGGAACTCATGGTTCCACCAGGCGTAGGTGGTGGGGTCGCCGGTCTGGACCCAGCCGGACTGGAACTCCACCACCTGCGTGCAGGAGGCGTCCACGCAGCCGTAGGGGCCGTAGATGGGGAAGCCGTCGGCTGCGAAGCCCAGGACGGGCGACTCCTGGGTCGGATCCGGGTCGGGCAGGGTCCAGGGCTCGGCCACCAGCGCGGCCGGGGTCAGGCACTTCTGAACGAGCGCGTGGTTGTGGTACTCCTGCGCCGTGTGCCCTTGGCAGGGGTCCATGATGCCGTTGTAGACGGGGTCGCCGTAGGGATCGGGGATGGGCCCCTCGGTCGGGCCGTAGACCGGCGTGCCGCCGACGGTGTAGCCCGCGTAGCCCAGCAGCGGCATGGCCGTCGGCTGCGCGTTGAGCGTGGGGTTGCGCGGCATCCGCCAGGTCACCTGGTTGGCCGTGAGCGCGTTCGGCGTCATCGAGATGAAGGTGTAGTGGGGGAGCTGGTTGCTCTCGATGACGAAGTCGTCGCCATCGCAGTAGCCCGACAGGCTGGGCATGTCGTACTCCGCGCCGGGCCCCGGGGCCGAGGCCACGTCCAGCAGCGCCGCCGCCTGCCAGCAGCCGTCCGTGGCGTCGTCGTCGTCGTCCATCGCGTCGTCGTCGTCCACGACGTCGTCGTCGTCGGTGGCCGAGTCGTCGTCGTCCGTGGCCGAGTCGTCGTCGTCGCCGACGGTGCCGGAGGTCTGACAGGCGACCAGCGGGAAGGAGAGCAGGAGCAGGAGCAGGCGGTTCATGGGCGATGGCATCCGGGGGGCGGGGCGGGAGGGCCGAGGGAGTTCTGTGTACGTGGCCGACCCTACGCGCCGCCGCTGTCGTGCAGTAGCCCTGCGGGGCAAGGGTCTGTAGGCGTTCGTAAGGTGGAGAACCTACGGCCCGGGGACCAGGGGGCGCTGGTGGGGAGGCAGGTGCTCGGCGAAGACGGCGTGCACGGCCTCCGCGTGCTCCGCCACGGTCTCGGGACGCCAGTCGTCGGTGGGGATGGGCTCAAGGACCTCCACCACCAGGGTGCCGGGGCGCAGGTCGTAGTTGCGGGCGGGCCAGCGGGCCGGCGCGTCGTAGATGATCACGGGCACCACGGGCAGGCGGGTGGCCAGGGCCAGGTGGACGAAGCCCTTCTTGAAGGGGAGCAGTCGCCCGTCGCGGCTGCGCGTGCCCTCAGCCCAGATCCAGGCCCCCAGGGAGAGTCGGCGCATCACCACGGCGATCTTGTCCATGGCGGCGTGGGCCTTGTCCTGTCGCCGACGATCGATGAGCAGGTGGCCGCTGAGCAGGTAGGCCTGGCCGAAGAGGGGGATCAGGGCGATCTCCTTCTTCGCCACCGAGCACGCTCCAAAGGGCACGATCGCCAGCCCCAGCAGCAGGTCCAGGGAGGAGGTGTGGTTGAGCACGAAGATCGCCGGCATCTGCGATCGCAAGCGATCCCGGCCCTTCACGTCGAAGCGAAAGCCCAGGGTCCGGGCCATGGCCAGGCCCAATACGTGCCCGTAGCCGATGCCGATGTGGATGCGCAGGCGCCGGGACGGCAGGCACAGCAGCATCGCCAGCAGCGCCGGCGGGCTGAGCACCGCGATGAGCAGGATGCACACGACCATGCGGAGTGCGCGGGAGGTGTTGCTCATGGTGCGCATCGTGGCGCGATGCTACGTCGAATCCCGCCGGACCGGGGGGCGGCAGGGGACGGGACGTATTGGGGCGCCCTGCTCACCGTCATCGACCTGGGGCCGCGGCGACCTATGTTGTGGGCGATGCGCGAGCTCGACGTCCTCACCCTCAACGTATGGGGCCTGCCCTGGCCCCTGTCGTCCCACCGCCAGCGGCGGTTCGAGGGGATCGTGGAGCACCTGGCCGGTCGGCGGGACCACGTCGTGGGGCTGCAGGAGGTCTGGGGGGGCTCCTGGAAGCGGCTCCCCCTGCCGGCGTTGCAGCGCGCGCCCCGGTCCCGGGACTCCGGGCTCGCTCTGAGCGGGTTGCTGGCGGCCGGCGCGGAGGCGCGGGTGCGTCACTTCCAGCGGGCCTCCGGCACCGATCAGCTCAAGGCGAAGGGCGTGCTCGCAGCGGAGCTGGAGGTGCCCGGCATCGGCGGCCTGCGCGTCCTCGTCACCCACCTGCAGGCCGGTCGACGGGCCGCCGCGGTGCGGGCCCACCAGGTCGACGAGCTGCTGGAGGAGGCCGAACGCTCCCCGCTGCCCACGATCCTCATGGGCGACTTCAACCTGCACGAGGACACCGGGGACGATCATCGCGCCGAGCAGCGGGTGGCGTCGGCCGGCTTCGTCGACGCGGCGGTGGAGGCGCAGTCCCCGGAGCCCACCTGGGAGCCCGACGCCCCGTACAGCCGGGGGCGGCACCCCGCGCAGCGCTTCGACCGCATCTACTGCCGCGGGACCTCGCGGGTGGAGCTTTGCGCCACGGCGGCCGCCGTCCTTCGCCCCGAGCGGCCGCTCAGCGACCACCACCCGGTCTGGGCCCGGATCGCCCTGCGGGCCACGTGACGGCGGGCGTGCGCGCTGCGACGATCGCGGCGGCATGAACCCCACTCTCTTCCTGGTCGTCGACGGAATCCCCATCAGCGTGGCCCGCGAGGCCTTCTCCCAGGGCGCGCTGGACGGCTTCAGGCCGCCGGTGCCGGTGGTCTCCACCTTTCCTTCGCTGACCAACGTGGCCGTGCCCGCCTTGCTCTCGGGGGTGCTGGACGTGCGCCCGCCGGGCTACGAAGCGGTCTACTACGACCGGGCCGAGGACGCGGTGCGGGGCGGCTTCGGCGTGGCGGGGGCCGAGCCGGGGCTGGCGCCCTACCGCACCGGGCCGGACAG
>CALCXL010000218.1 GCA_937907595.1 uncultured Pseudomonadota bacterium | reverse complement strand
CAGCTCTCTGGATCCCGACGACCTTTCGGCCGCGGGCAACGATGCGCCGACCTCGTGGTGTGATTCGCCGGCGGGCGCCTTCGGGACGTCGGGCGATCTTGGGAGCCCCGGCGCCGCCAACCCGCCCTGCCCCCTCCTCCCCATAACCGTCTCGGGCATCCCCTTCCTTGCCGTCGCGGCGGGCACCTTCGAGATGGGCTGCACCCTCGGGCAGCAGGGCTACTGCGACTCTGACGAGGAGCCTGCGCACAGCGTCACGCTTACCCACGACTTCTGGCTCGGCGAGACCGAGCTTACGCAGTCCGCCTGGTCCGGGCTCTCGACGAGCAACCCGGCCAACAACTCGGCCTGCGGCCCCTCTTGTCCCGTCGAGCGCGTGGACTGGTGGGAGACCCTCGACTTCGCCAACACCCTCTCCTCCGCGCACGGGCTGGACGAGTGCTTCACCCTGCAGGGCTGCACGGGGACGGTGGGCACCGACTTCGAGTGCACCGGCCTGGTAGTCACCAGCCCCACGGGCTCGGTGTACGACTGCGAGGGGTTCCGCCTGCCCACAGAGGCCGAGTGGGAATACGCCGCTCGCGCGGGCACGGACCTGCTGTACTCCGGCGCCAACTCCGCCAACCCCGTAGCCTGGTTCCAGCTCAACAGCGGCGGGGAGACTCAGCCAGTGGGGGACAAGGCCCCGAATTCCTGGGGCTTCTACGACCTCAGCGGCAACGTCTGGGAGTGGGCGTGGGACATATACGACGGATCGGCCTACACCGCGGCAGCGGTCGTCGATCCCGAAGGGCCCGCGACCGGCGCCCCTCGCGTGTACCGCGGCGGGCACTTCAACTGCACGGAGGGCAACGGCGGGAGCTGCCGGGTCATCAAGCGCACCGGGTACGTGCCGTATGTTCGAAACACCGGCATCGGCTTCCGCCTCGCCCGCACCATCCAGTAGCGGCGAGCCCCCCTACGACAGATCCATCTCCTGGAACTGCCCCTCGGGCTTCTGCGCGACCATCTGCCACGCCGTGCTCACCGAGCGGCGCACCTCGTGCCAGGACTTCATGTTGCCGATGGCCTTCGCCGCGAACATGGGCCGGTAGTAGAAGCGGATGTAGGCGAGCTGGGTCAGCTCCTGGATCTTCTCTTCGCTCAGGTCGCAGCCGGGGCGGGGGATGTAGGAGTCGTAGGACTCGTCCAGGATGTACTTCTGCCAGTAGTCCTCGCCGTACTCCTTGACGTACATGTCGTACAGCGCGGTGCCCGGCATGGGCGTCACCTTGCTGAACTGGGCGTAGTCGCAGTCCAGCTCGATGGCGTAGCGGATGGTCTGGCGGACGGTGTGCTCGGTCTCGCCGGGGTTGCCGACCATGAAGTACCCGAACACGTCGATGCCCGCGTCCTTCGTCTCCTGCACCGTGCGCTTGGCCTGCTCCAGGTCCGCCGCCTTGAGCAGCGTGCGGAGGATCTCGCGGTTGCCGCTCTCCAGCCCGTAGTAGATCCGCACGCAGCCGGACTTCGCCATCCAGCTGAGCATGTCCTGGGACACGCAGTCCACGCGCGTGCGCGCCGCCCAGATCACGTCCAGGCCGCGCTTGTCGATCTCCTTGCAGATCTCGATCACGCGGTCCTTCTGGATCGTGAAGGCCGAGTCGAAGAAGTCGTACTCGCGGATGCCGTGGTCCCGGTAGCCCTGCTCCATCTCATCGACCACGTCGATGGGCGTGCGCGGGCGGAACTTGAGGCCGCCCTGCTCGCAGAAGATGCAGCGGTAGGGGCAGCCGCGGCTGGTCATCAGGCAGCTGAAGTTCTTGTACTTGCTGATGAATGAGTAATACAGGCTGTTGTCCTGCAGGTGCCGCGCCGGCCGCGCAGCGTCGCTGATGTTGGCCAGCGTGGGCGCGTTGCCGGTGTAGACGATCTCCGCGCCCTCCCGGTACACCAGCCCCTTGACACGGCTCAGGTCGCCCTTGTTGCGCAGCGCGTCCAGCAGGTACGGCAGCGTCATCTCCGCTTCGCCGGTGACCCCGTAGTCCAGCGCCGTGTGGCTCATGGACTCCTTGGGGTACATGCCCATGTGCACGCCGCCGACGATGACGGGGATGTCCATCACCTCCTTGATCGCCTTCACCCACGAGAGCGTCTGATAGAAGAGGTAGGTGGTGATCGTGTAGCCGATGTAGTCCGGCCCGAACGCCTGCAGCCGCTGGATCGTCTCCTCCAGCGTGAGGTTCTCCGCGTTCACGTCAATGAACTGGACCTCCACGCCGTGCTGCTCCAGGCAGCCGGCCACGTACAGCAACGACAGCGACGGGAAGACGCCGTAGTTCTCCTTGACGGCTTTGATGCCGGGCTCGTTCTTGATCGCGCCGTAGGGCGGATAGACGAGGGACACCTTGGTCCCGCGGAGATCGAATCGTTCCATGCGTGCTCCAGCCGGTGGATCAGGTCCGGATCAATGTAGCCGCGCCTGGACGCGATCGCTGATCGGGATCGCGTCGGGGGGCGCATTGCCCTCCGTCAGCGGCGCGTCGTCTTCTTGGTGCTGCGCCCGCGGCTCTTCGGCGCGGGGGTCTTGGCCGCCTCCGCCCGGGTCCAGAGGCGCTGCAGGGTGGCCGTGGGCACGAAGACCATGTCCGTGGCCACGTTCACCTTCCGCATCTGCGGATCCTGCGCGTCGGCGAAGGACTCCCGCAGCGCCCGCGCCAGATCCGCCGGCGCGACCGGGATGTCCAGGTCGGCGAAGGGGAGCTCGATGCCCAGCAGCCCGCCCAGGTCGACGGGCACCGGATCCGTGCGCGCGCCGATGTTCACCACGAAGCGCGACAGCGCCGCCAGCACCCGGAAGCCGAAGCGCGCCATCAGGTCCTTGCGCCCCTCACGCGCCCGGGCGTGGGTCGCATAGGAGACCGGCAGCACCGCCAGCAGGCGGCCCGAGTTGCCCTCGCCGTCGCTGCCCGTGGCCACCGCCACCGCCACGCCCAGGCGCAGCAGGGGGTGCTCGGGGGCGACCGGCGGGGCCAGGTGCGGCGCCAGCTTCTTCTTGAGCTCGGCGTGGTGCGCCTTCACGACGCCCTGGTAGGTGTCCGGCAGCAACTCCAGGGTGTCCATGCGCTCGTCGAGCTTGCGGAACTCGTCCAGCTGCGAGGCCAGCTCGGGGTCGTCCTTGAAGGCGCGGACGCGCTGCTCCGCCTCCTCCAGGCGCTTCTGCCAGGAGGCGTTGCGCGCCTCCAGCTCCGCGGCCTCCGTCAGCAGCGTGCGGGAGACGGCGGTGGCTTGCAGGTCGAAGCGGCGGCTGCCCAGCTCCCGGCGGCGGTTCAGCGTCTTGCGGATCACGCCGGCGTTGGTGGCCAGCTCGTCCTGCACCGTGCCCAGCTCCAGGTACAGCTGCTCCAGCTTGTCCTGGAACTCGTCCTCCTTCTCCCGCAGCTCCTCGAGGCTCTCCAGCGTCTCCACCAGCTCGGCGTCCACGGACGCCTCCACTTCACGCAGCGCGCGCTGAAGGGCCAGGGGGCTCGCCTGAAAGTCGGCGTTGTCCTCCCCGTCGCTCAGGGGATCGAGCACGGGGGCAGCCCCGCCGTCGGTCTCTTCGCCTTCGGGTCGTCGTGCCACTGCATCGTCCTCGTCGTTGGAGCGCTCGTACCGATCCATTTGCACGGTCGGGCCGGAGGATCGTCGGGCGGTCTTGCGACCGTGGTCTGTGTCGAGCCCCATGGACGACCTCCAAGGTCCGCATCTTATCGCGGTCGGCTCTACACTGCCGAGCGTGCTGAAGCCTTCTGGGATCCTTGCAGGCCTGCTCGTCCTGGTCCTCTTCGCGATCCTCGCGGGATCCACCTCCTGGTGGCTGCAGCGCAACGAGCTGCCCGACGGCTTCCAGAACGAATACGAGCACAGCTACACCCTGACGGAGGTCTTCTTTCGTCTGCGCGACGTCGGCTGGCAGGACGCGCAGGGGCCGCTCTGGTCCGGCTACTACCCCCCTCTGGAGCACGTGGTCGCCTCCATCGGCATGGCGATCGGGGGACGCAGCCACCGCGTGGCCGTGCTCAGCCTCTCCGTCTTCCTCCTGCTGCTGCTCGGCTCCGCCGCCGCCCTGGGCCGCGGCCTGCGCGACGCCTCCACCGGGGCCTTCGCCGCGGGCCTGCTGGCCAGCTACCCCTCCGTCTTCGGCAACGCCCGCCGCTACGAGCCGAACATCGCCCTGGCCGCCCTCGTCGCCGCCGCCCTGGCCCTGCTGATCCTGCGCGGGGGCCTGCCCCGTCGCCGCGTCGCCCTCGCCTTCGGCCTGCTCTGCGGCCTGGGCATGCTCGCCGACCGCCTGGTCTTCGCCGCCTACCTGCTGCCCGCCGTCGCCCTGTGCCTGTTCGCCCTGCGCTCCGAGCTCTCGCCTGCCGCCGCCGTCCGCCGCTGGTCCCTCGCCGCCCTCGCCGCCCTCGCCGTCTGCGGTGCGTTCTACGTCCGCTTCTTCCGGCTGCACGTCTGGGAGGTGTGGACGCAGCTGGGCGGGGAGGTCAACGCAGCCGGCGCGGACAGCCAGGCCCTGCCGCCCTGGACGCCGACCGGCCTGCTGTACTACCCGCTCTCCTTCCTGGACAGCCAGATGGGCCTGGTGTCCTTCGCCGTCACCGTCGCCGGCCTGCTCCTGTGGGGGCTGCGGGGCCGCTCCACCGTCGACGTCCCCCGGCGCCGGCTCCTGGAGGCGACGGCCTTCGGCGGGCTCCTCCTGCTCACGCTCATCGCCAAGAAGCAGCCCTTCTATTCGATCCCCCTGCTGATGCCCCTGACGATCCTGGCCGCACTGGGCTGGCGCGCGCTGCCGTCGACGGGGCTGCGTCGGGCGATCGTGACCCTGCTCGTGATCGGCGGGGTCCACCAGCTCACCTTCCTGACCCGGGGCGAGGGCCTGTTCCCCACCCCGGGGCGCTGGGCCTGGTTCGCCGGTGTCTCCCCGCTGCCCCCCGACCTGCTCGGCACCGGATACACCCAGGCCTGGGCGCCCCGGGAGCAGCGCATCGATCTGGACCGCGCGGTGGCCCTCTGCGCTGCCGAACGCGCCCCCGATCGGCCCCACGTCATGCTGTTCAGCGACGCCCACGCGGTCTACGAGGGGCAGCTGCTCCCCGCCGCGCGCCTGGGCCTGGACACCCTGCTGGTGGACGGCGTGACCATGCTCCCCGAGGCCGTGGCCGACCACCACGCCGCCGCCGCCTGCTTCCTCTACGTCACCGACACCGCCCTGGACTGGCCCACCGCGGCCTCCATCCAGGCCCAGTGGGACCGCCGGGGCCTGGGCGCCGTGCCGCCGGCCACGCTGCGGGCGGTGGACTCCCTGGGGAACCGCGCCCGCCTGCTGGCCGCCTGGCCGGGCGAGCCCGAGGGGCGGGTGAGGGTGTTTGGGTTCGATCGGCGGTGAGTCTGTGGATCAGCGGGAGATGGGAGCCGGTCCCCCGCGCAGGAGCAACTCCTCCAGGGGGCCGTAGCGGCGCGCGTCGGCCTGGCGGAGGGCCCCGATGTAGAGGGCCCGGTCTTCCGGCCAGGAGAGTGGCGCTGCGCCCCGTGCGGCCAGGAACAGATCGGCCACGATTCGAGCGTGGCGGCCGTTTCCTTTGACGAAGGGGTGGATGCGCACCAGGCGGTGGTGGTAGCGCGCCGCCGCTGCCCGCGGTTCCCACGCGCCCTCCCCGATCCACCACGCCATGTCGTCGCAGGCCTTCTTGAGCTCCCCTGGCACCTGATGGGGCGCGACGCCGATGTTCTTCTCCGTGCTGCGGAAGCTGCCGGCCCAGCTCCAGACATCGCCGAACATGCGCTGGTGAAGCCGGCAGAGTCCACTCGGCGACAGCAGGTCGAGGTCCGCTCCGCCACGTCGGCCCGCCCAGAGCAGCGCCTCGACGATGTTGATCTGCTCCAGCTCGTCCAGCTCGCCGCGGGTGTTGACGTCGAACCGCAGGCCCCGCGCCTCGTCGCGGTCCAGGGGCGTCTGGCCCTCCCCCGCGGGGAACCACCTCATCGCGGAGCGTCCCAGAGCTTGCGCAGGCTCGCCCGCTCCAGCTCCTCCGCCAGCTCCTCGATCAGCTGCGCCAGGCGCTCCTCACCGACGCCCTGGGCTTCGAGCACCATGTGGCGGTCCGCCTGCATCATCGCCTCCCTCGCCACCTTCATCGCTCGTGCCCGGACGGTGGCCTGCAGCGAGCCGTGTCGGGGGACCAGGCCGTAGACGAGGTCGCAGTCCAGCGCGTCCGCGGCCGCCCTCAGCCGACGCAGGGTGATGCTGCCGTTCGCTTCGCCCGCCTCCACCTGCGCGACCGTGGAGGAGCTGGAGGCGCCCATCCTCCCAGCCAGCTGCCGCATGCTCACCCCCAAGGAGGAGCGCACGGCCCGAACCCACCCCCGCGGAGGGGGCGACGGCAGGTTCTCGAAGCGCTGCAGGCTCTGGTCGAGCTGAGCGCGTCTGCGGTTCTCGATCGCCCTGGAGGCCATTCGTCGCTCCCGGTTCCGATGTGTTGAACATATATATGTGAGCAGAAGTCGACCAATCATATACATATAGCTGAACAAGAAGCAGGAAATCGATCATGTATAAGTGAGCGGAAGGTCTCCAGATGCGGCTCGAACCACGCCGCCCCATGCCGTGGGGCCTCGCCACCCCGCCCGACCAGGGCATCCCCCGGCCCTTGGCGCACGCCCCGATCCCCGACGATCGTGACCGCGTGGACGCTGCAGGCAGCCACGGGCGCGGGCAGGCGCACGGGGGGAGGGACCGGCCGGTCCTCCGCTGGTAGCATGAGTCGCCCGCGGCAACGCAGCTCACTGGGGGCTCAATGAGCGCACTTTCCAGGGCGAGTCTGAAGATCGGACTCGCCAGTTTCCTGATGATCGCAACGGTGCTCGGCGCGGGCTGCCCCGATCCGAACCTCGTCCTGCACGTCGACAAGTTCACCATGCAGTTCACCCGCCTGGAGCAGATCCGGGTGGACGACAACGGCACGCCCGAGGACCCCTCGGACGATCTGGAGCTCCACGAGCCCCCCAGCGAGCCCATCGTCAAGACGCTGCGCATCTCCAACTCGTCCAACCAGTCGCTGTTCCTGGACATCTTCCTGCAGCCGGACGACCCCACCGCGCCGCACCCGGACGCCTTCACCCTCCTGGGCTCCCCCACCCAGGACGATGCCGGTGCCTGGAAGTTCGAGGTCGTGGCCAACTCGCGGCTGGAGCTGCCCATCCAGTTCGACGGGCAGGTGGTGGGCAGCAACTTCGCCCGCCTGATCATCCAGAGCGTGGAGGACGAGTACCGCCAGACGGTCGTCCTGCAGGGCGAGGTCGACTGCGTCTCCCTCAACCTGGACCTGGACAAGGACGGCTTCTGCAAGACCCCCGAGCAGCAGGAACCGCCGATCACCACCACCCAGGACTGCGACGACAACAACCACGCCATCAACCCCGCCGCGGTGGAGGTCTGCGAGCCGGCCGGTGAGCCCGACGTGGACAACAACTGCGACGGCTCCGCGGTGGCCTTCACGGACGCCGACGGCGACGGCTGGTGCGACCTGGGCGAGGGCCAGACCTGCGGCCTGAACGAGGCCGACATCCTGCAGTTCTGCGAGAGCGGCGACATCGACGACTGCGACGACGCCGACCCCCTGCGCCACCCCGGCCAGGTGGAGGTCTGCGAGCCCGGAGAGGTCGACGCCCAGCTGGACAACAACTGCAACGGGCTGGACGACTACTCCACCATGACCCTGCTGGTGCCCGACGGCGACGGCGACTCGGTGGGCGTTTGGGACGCCGCGGACTTCGCCGACCGCCTGGTGCTCATCGCCCTGCGCGACCCCACCGAGGGCGACGACGACGACGCGGCCGACGACGACGACTCGGCGGACGACGACGACAGCAGCGACGACGACGACGCGGCCGACGACGACGACAGCGGCGATGATGACGACAGCGGCGACGACGACGACTCGGCGGACGACGACGACAGCGGCGACGACGACGACAGCGGCGACGACGACGACTCGGCGGACGACGACGACACCTCCAACCCCGCGGTGGACACCGACAGCCGCCCGCAGCTGGTCTGTGAGCTCTCCCCCCCGGGATTCTCGCTGTGCATCCCCGCGGACCTGTCGGCGCCCAACCCCTTCCTGGAGGTGGACATCAGCGAGGACGGGGAGCTCCTGCAGCCCGCCGCCTTCCCCGCCGACTTCTGCATCAACGACTGCGTCGACTCCGACGCCGTCCAGTTCCCGGGCAACCCCGAGGTCTGCGACGGCAAGGACAACGACTGCGACCCGGTCACCGAGCCGCCGGGCGGCAACGACATCAACCAGGACCTGGACGGCTTCGCCCTCTGCCACCCCCTGGGCGACTGCGACGACACCGACGACGAGATCTACCCCGGCGCGCCGGAGATCTGCGACGCCAAGGACTCCGACTGCGACAACGTCATCCCCGCCAACGAGGGCGACGCCGACCTGGACGGCTACGCCCAGTGCGCCGCGGACTGCGACGACACCAACCCCCTGGTCAACCCCGGCGCGGTGGAGGACGCCTGCGACGGCGTCGACAACAACTGCGACGGCCAGAAGACCCCGCAGGAGTCCGACGACGACTTCGACAACGCCACCGAGTGCGGCGCCGACGGCATCCTCGGCACCGCCGACGACGACTGCAACGACTCCGCCTCCACCGTCTACGCCAACGCCCCCGAGCTCTGCGACGGCCTGGACAACGACTGCGACGCGGCCGTGGTGGCGGCGTCCCGCGGCGGCGTCCTGGGCGACATCGACGGCGACGGCATCGCCGACTTCGCCGACCCGGACCTGGACAACGACGGCATCCCGAACCTCCTCGACCCGGACATGGACGGCGACGGGCTGGACAACGACGACCCCCTGGAGCTGGACGCCGACGACAACGGCATCCCCGACGACGAGCAGGACGCCGACGGCGACGGCTACGTCCGCTGCGTCGAGGAGACCGTCAACGTGCCCGACGGCTACCTGGGCATCGTCGGCTACGCCGGCGGCGGCGACTGCAACGACGACCCCCTGGACCCCGTCTCCCACAACATCTACCCCGGCGCCCCGGAGCTGTCGGACAGCTACTACGACTCCACCGGCACGTTCCGCTACGTCGACAACCAGTGCCCCGGCGACCCCGGCCACGACCTGGACGGCGTGGTCAACGCGGGCGAGTACTGCACCGGCTACCTGGACTCGCCGTCGGCGGCCTGCCAGGACCCCGCCACGCCCTGCTACTCCTGCTCGGGCAGCGAGCTGGACCTGGTGGTGGACGGCGCCGACGGCGACGGCGTGACGGAGGCCCAGGGCGACTGCGACAACAACGATCCCACGCGCTCCCCTGAGAGCATCGAGATCTGCGACGGCATCGACAACGACTGCAACGGCCTGGTCATGCCCGCCGAGGCGGACGCGGACGGCGACGGCTTCGTGCTCTGCACCCCGCCCCTGACCGTGACCAACCTGCAGGGCGGCGACTGCAACGACGCCGACGCGGCCGTGAACCCCGCCGCCACGGAGGTCGCCGACGCCGCGGGCGTGGACGACGACTGCGACGGGTTCGTGCACCCCCAGGAGGCCGACGGCGACGGGGACGGCCACACCGTGCTCGACGGCGACTGCGACGACACCGATCCCTCGATCCACCCCGGCGCCGCCGAGCTCTGCGACGAGGTCGACAACGACTGCGACCCCGCCACCTTCTTCGACGGCGCGTCCATCGGCTTCCCCGAGCTGGGCAACGAGCTGGACGAGGACGGCGACGGCTACACCGCTTGCGGCGACGGCGACTGCCTGGACAGCGGCGACCAGCTCCTGACGGAGATCGCCTACACCGGCACCAACGGCGACGACGTGGCCGCCCGCGTGCACCCCGACGCCCCCGAGCTCTGCGACGGCTGGGCCAACGACTGCCTGTCGGACACCGGCGCCCTGCACCCCACCGACGGCTACCCCCTGCTGTACCTGCCCAGCGCGGTCCAGTACGAGGACGAGTACGACGACGACCTGGACGGCTTCGTGGAGTGCACGGCCGACGTCGAATTCTCCGGGTGGGAGCTCAGCCCCAGCCAGCCCAACTACAGCCCCAGCGCCAACGAGGACCTGGACGGCGGCCACGACTGCGCCGACGTCGCGGGCGAGCCCGTGGGTGTGCCGTCCAACCCCCTGGACGAGATCTACCCCGACGCGCCCAGCCTCTGCGACGGCTGGAACAACGACTGCTCCTTCGCCACGCCCTTCGTGGTGGAGCACACCGCGGAGTGGGACGACGACGGCGACCGGTACATCGAGTGCGCGCCCTTCGTGAACCTGGGCCAGGTCAACGCCGCCGGCCAGTCGATCCTGGGCGGCAGCGACTGCCTGGACGACCCCACGGCGGCGCACTTCGCCACCGGCGCGGACCTCAGCGGCGTCGCCTTCCGGGTCAACCCCGGCGCGGTGGAGGTCTGCGACGGCCTCAACACCGACTGCTCGGACGTGGCCGACGCCAGCGCCCCCCTGGCCTACGACGCCAACGCCGACAACGAGGACGACGACGACGGCGACCTCTACCTGGAGTGCACCAACCCCGTCTCCTGGATGACCGAGGTGGGCTACGGCTCCCACGACTGCCTGGACGAGTTCGGCGACCCCACGGACGACGCCCACTTCCAGACCGGACAGGTCATCACCCAGGCCTCGGCCGCCTCGGTCAACCCGGACCCCGCCACGGTCGAGCTCTGCGACGGCTTCAACACCGACTGCTC